>DATNRE010000175.1:0-1898 GCA_036703685.1 Candidatus Obscuribacterales bacterium | reverse complement strand
ATTGAGCTCATCGTTTCCTTCACCTCCGGTGAGGGTATCATTGCCTTCGTTGCCGTAGAGGGTATCATTGCCTTCATCCCCTCGGAGTTCGTCATTTCCTGCTAAACCAAAGATGGTGTCATCTCCAGCTAAACCATTGATCACATCATTGCCAGAGGAACCTGTAATATAGTCGCTGGTTTCTGTGCCCTTACCAATACCTTCAATAATAATGGGTTGATTCCCCGCCAATACTTCAATAAAAACTTGAGCCGGGGCTGTACCATTGGTAACGGTATAACTAAAACTATCTGTCCCAAAAAAATTGGCGTCGGGAGTGTAGGTAAAAATTCCTGCCCCATTAAATACTAAGGTTCCGTTTGCCGTTGAACCAAATTGATTAACGGTAATACTCGTGCCATTTCCACCAATAATAATATCGTTTTCTAGGACATTAAAAAATGTAGCTTGTCCTAAATTAGTTTGAAAAAAGTCATTATTAGCAATCGGAGCAGAACTTGTCCCTCCATTGTCTGAAGGAGTTGGAGTAGGGGGTGTGGTTGGGGCTTCCGTTGTGGGGGTCGGAGGCGTGGTTGGGGCCTCCGTCGTTGGAGTGGGAGGCGTGGTTGGGGCTGCCGTTGTCGGGGTGGGTGCTGGGGAATTTTGAGGTACAAAAATGACTTCTCCGTTAGCACCAGGAAGGGTTTCTCCCACTAGACCACCGAAGCTTTGAAACAGACCAGATTCCGTGGGAAATATTAATAGAACGTCCTGAGTATTAATTACTCTTGCCCTAACGGTATTAATTACTGAACTTGTCATTTTTTAGTTTCCTCATGAATGAACCCACACGATCAAATCAACGTTCGACACCCCGACCCAGGATTAATCTATATTATTCCCAGAATAGCCGATGATATTAACATCTATCACTGGAAAATAATCCGATTAATTTTATGATATTAAAAATAACATAACTTGCTTTGTTTTTAATATCATCCATATTGATTTTAAGTCCTGGATTTAATTTTTTATCAGTTAATTAAACCTGATTTATGTGTTTTTTTACAGACAATTATATGAAAGTTTGGTTAAAACTATTTCCTATATTATCTGATGGTTTCTGGGTTTTAATCTGGGTTTGAAGATCGCCCTCAAGGGCTGATTACGTGAACCAGAGGTAAAAGGGGGCCAAATTGTTCTTGACCATTGACCGCCAAATCACTGTGACAGAGAATTAAGCGATCGCTCACCCGACTTAACAAATCTACAATAATACGGTGCAATCGTTGTAGATCAGCCGACCTTGGATTTGCTTCTGTCCCCGGATACTCCGGTTGTTCCTGAAGAAACAGAGGCGCTCCCCACAGAATACTCGCTCCTCCACTCAACCACAAGGGAGACCCCACATCGAGCCAAAAGTGCCAAGGATGGGAGGCTCGACTGGCTCGATATTGAAAAATTGTCCCCAAAGTCACCGCCGGGGGTTTAATCCCCAAACTAGACACCGGATAGGGGTTAGCAGAAATCACCCCCTGTCGCAATAACTGAATAAACTGACCCACTGGTTCGCCGATGCTCCCCTGGGTGGGCATCTGTAAACGATTCTGCACCTGCCAATAGTGGAGCGCCGTTTCCATCAACTCCCGCAGTGCCGATAGTTGGTCGTTTCTCAAGCTGCCATATCCCAGGGTTTGACCTGTGCCATTACCCAGAAAAAATTGCTGCATTCCTCGATCTAAGAACACCACTGGACTCGCTAATAATCGGTTTTGATAGTCTTGCCGTTGAACTTCCAGCCAATTCAAAATCTGATTATAGGCGACTGTCGCCTGATACCCTAACCGATCCCAACGAGGAAAAGCATTAACTGTCAGTAACCTAGGATTCTCTAAATCAGGAACAAAACAATGATCCGC
>DATNRE010000174.1:0-9382 GCA_036703685.1 Candidatus Obscuribacterales bacterium | reverse complement strand
CCTCAGCTTGTTTTGCCTTACCTTCTGCCTGATCTTTAGGGTCTCCCGTGACGTTACCTACGGCTTCTTGAACCTTACCCGCGATATTTTTAGCGGTGGCTTTCTCTCTATTTTTTAAGCTCATATCGGCTCCTAGTTACGGGTTTTTGAATTTGATATTTATTAATTAGAGCAGACTTAACAACTCTATTAATAAATTTCATACTTTCATTGTAGTTGTCTTTTGATAAATTGATTCAATTTTTATCAATTCATACGAAAGATATACCATTAGGAATAGAATTTTATCAGGGAATAGGCAATAGGGAATAGAAAACACTATATCTGTAGGGGTAATTCATGAATTACCCCTACAGATATAGTTAGGAGGGATTATGCTTAATTGTTTAAACGTGTCAACTGCACTTTTAAACCATCCCGGGGACGGGGAGTGGGAATGGTAATTAATTCTAAAGATTGATTGGGTAATAGTTGCCAATCATAATTTCTGACTAACAAGGCGGCAAATAATTTGATCTCTAATTTAGCAAATTCTTTGCCAATACATTCGCGCATTCCGCCGCCAAAGGGAACCCAACTAAAGGGTTTAGGTTTATCTTCATTGCGGACTTCACTAAACCGATCAGGATCGAATGCTTGCGGTTGAGAATAAACCGTTTCATCCTGATGGGTTTTGGCAATTTGATATAAAATAGACCAGCCTTTGGGGATAAAATAACCGTTATATTCACAATCTTCAATTACTTCTCGAAACCCGCCACCAACTGGAGGCACAAACCGCAATACTTCTTTCATTACCTGTTCTAAATAAACCATGGATTTTAAATCTTCAAAGGTGATGGGTTGAGTCGGATCAAATTGTTGTTGTTCGGCTCTAATTTTGGCGATAATATCAGGACGCTGACCGACCTGTAAACAGAAGGAAGCGATCGCGGAAGTTAAGGTTTCATGTCCGGCAAATAATAGGGTTAAAATCTGATCCTTGAGTTCTTCAATTTCGAGTTTATTTCCCTCCTCATCCTGGGCTTGTAATAATAATCCCAAGGCATCTTCCCCAGACTGGGGTTGTTGTTCGCGTTCACGAATTAGGCTTTCTATTTCTGTTAATAATAACTGATGGGATTTACAAGCTCGATTAAATTTTGTTCCGGGTAAACGCAGGGGAATGGTAAACAGTCCATCACACCAATTTTCAAATAGTTCTTCTAAATGGGTATCGGTTGCTTGCTGTTTTCCAATTAATAATTTACAGGCAATATCAAAGGTATATTTCCGTAATTCAGGATACCAAGTTAAGGTTGATTTCTGTTCCCATTGATGCAAATAACGATGGGTGAAATCTTCCATAGTCGTAGCATATCCGGCTAAAGCTCTGGGTTGAAAGGCTTGGGATAAAATCTTACGGCGAGACTTATGAATATCTCCCAATTGCATTGATAATGATCCCTGTCCTAATAATATTCGGGTACTCGGTGGCCAAGCCACAATAAAATATTTATTCTCATTGGCAAATAAAAACCGATTAGCTTCTGCCCCCATCATAATTACTGTGGGACGACCAAAAATATGGGTTTTAAAGATTGATCCATATTGTTTTTGTCGCTTGTCAGCAAAATCAGGATCTCGCAAAAAACTAATGGTTTCACCAATAACAGGAAAACCAAACTTCCCTGGGGGGAAAGGGAGAGAACTTATAGATTGAGTTGAGGTCATAGTGAAGGTAATTGCTTAACTTGAACGGAAATGATAGAATTGAGTCATGATCAAAATGCTAACACTATTTCCTCAAAAGATCATGAATTACGGCCCCTCTCCCCAAACCCGTTATCCCCTCCCCGAACAAACTCGATTAGTGTATTTGAAAACTATTATTAAAAATCCGAATATTATTGTCGGGGATTATACTTATTATGATGATTTTGACAATCCCGAAAACTTTGAACGCAATGTATTATATCATTTTGATTTTATCGGAGATAAACTGATTATTGGTAAATTCTGTGCGATCGCTTCCGATGTTAAATTTATCATGAATGGTGGCAATCATCGCACGGATTGGTTGACAAATTATCCTTTTCCGGTATTTGGCAACGGTTGGGAATCTGCTATGCCTAATTCTTGGCCGTTTAAAGGAAATACGGTAATTGGTAATGATATTTGGATCGGATATGGGGCGACAATTATGCCGGGTATTAATATTGGGGATGGGGCAATTATTGGAGCTCAAGCGGTTGTGACTCGAGATGTTCCTCCCTATACAATTGTAGGAGGAAATCCCGCCCAAGAAATTCGCAAACGGTTTGAAGATTCTATAATTAAAGAGTTATTAAATATTCGATGGTGGGATTGGGATATTCAGAAGATTACTCGTCATCTTCAGGCGATTTGTGGGGCAGATATTCAGGCGTTACGTCAGGTTTTAGATTCTGAGTAAACAATAGGGGTACGAAGGTGAGAACGATTATGGAGCAGAATCCGCGCTGAGTTGTGGTAGGGGTAATTCATTAATTGCCCCTACCACAAGGATTAAATTTCAAGAAATATTACAACCTAATCCTTGTAGTGGGGGGAAGGGTGCAAAAATTAAGTAATAACCGTGGGTTGTTGACGTCCGGTTATGGTTTTGATTTGGGCAATTTCATCGGCAATAGTAATTAATTCTCCTAGTGCTTCTTGGGGATCTAAATTGTGTTTAGTGGGGTCGGGTTCATAACTTTCTAAATACACCCGCAAGGTTGCCCCTTTGGTTCCGGTTCCTGATAACCGCAAGACAATTCGAGAACCATCGGTAAACCCAATCCGAATGCCTTGATTATTACTAACACTATTATCCACCGGATCGGTATAGCTAAAATTATCACTATATTCGACTTGATAGGAGCCGTATTTTTTCCCCTTCAGGTTGGGTAAAATTGCCTGTAATTGATCAACTAATTGATTGGCTTTTTCTGTTTCTACTTCCTCATAGTCATGGCGAGAATAGTAGTTTCGTCCGTAGGTTTGCCAATGACTGCGAACAATATCTTCTACCGATTCTTGACGGACTGCTAAAATATTGAGCCAGAATAACACCGCCCACAAACCATCTTTTTCCCGAACATGATTTGATCCGGTTCCAAAACTTTCTTCCCCGCAGAGGGTGGCTTTTCCCGCATCTAATAAGTTGCCGAAAAATTTCCATCCCGTGGGGGTTTCATAACAATCTATGCCTAATTTTGCCGCCACGCGATCGGGTGCTTGGGAGGTGGGCATGGAACGGGCGACTCCGGCTAAACCGTCTTTATATCCGGGCACTAAATGGGCATTGGCGGTGATGATGGCTAAACTATCACTGGGGGTGACAAAAAAATTCTTGCCTACAACCATATTGCGATCGCCATCCCCATCGGACGCCGCCCCAAAGTCGGGCGCATCGTCCCCAAACATAATTTCCACTAAATCATGGGCATAGACTAAATTCGGATCGGGATGACCGCCGCCAAAATCCTCTAGGGGAATGCCATTCACCACGGTTCCGGGGGCGGCCCCCAAACGCTGTTCAAAAATGGCGCGGGCGTAGGGGCCAGTTACCGCGTGCATGGAGTCCACACACATCCGAAACTTGCCCGAAGTTAACAATTTTTGAATTAAGTCAAAATCGAATAAGGATTCCATCAATGACCTGTAGGGTTGGACAGAATCGATCACCTCAACGGCCATGGTTCCCAGTTTAAAACTTCCTGGTTTGTCCAAATTAATATCTGCTGCATCCATGATTTTGTAGTGATCAATCATCAGGGTGCGAGCATAAATGGCTTCGGTAATTTTTTCGGCTGCTGGCCCACCATTACTGGCGTTGAACTTGATGCCAAAATCTCCGTCTGGCCCTCCGGGGTTATGGCTGGCGGAGAGAATAATTCCCCCAAAGGCTTGATTTTCGCGGATGATACAGGAGGCGGCGGGAGTGGAAAGAATGCCTTCACACCCAACGAGAACCTTTCCAACGCCGTTGGCGGCCGCCATTCTCAAAATAATCTGAATGGCTTGGCGGTTATAGTAGCGACCATCTCCCCCTAAAATCAGGGTTCCCCCTTCATACCCCTCTTGGGTATCAAAAATCGCCTGAACGAAATTTTCTAGGTAATGGGGCTTTTGAAAGGCTGGAACGGACTTACGGAGGCCGGATGTTCCCGGTTTTTGGTCGTTAAAGGGTTGAGTTGAAATTGTACGAATATTCATGAGACATTGACGATGGAATGCTTGCCCCAATTGTATCGGTATGCAACTCTCCTTTTCACACTTTTGATAAAAATTCAATCAGTTATCGACAAAACTAAGAAACACCGGGTTGGACGGATAGGAAAATCTCAAAGGTTGTCCCCTTTCCGTCTTCAGAAGTGCACTTGAGCCGACCATTATGTTTTTCAACAATAATTTGCTGAGAAATTGATAGACCTAAACCCGTGCCTTTGCCTAGGGGTTTAGTGGTGAAAAAGGCATTAAAAACTTGGTCTTGCACCGACTTAGGAATTCCCGGGCCATTATCGGAAATAGAAATGCGAATGGCATCTTCTATAATTGCCCCGGGGTGCATTTTGCAGGATTCGGTTTTAATGGTAATTTGTCGAGGAATAGGTTGCTGTTCTAAGGCATCAATCGCATTCGATAGAATGTTCATAAATACCTGATTCAGTTGGTTAGGATAGCATTGGACTAAGGGAATTTTTCCATAGTCTTTAATCACTTGAATTTCTGCATGATTTCCCTTAGATTTTAGTTGATTATGCAGAATTTTTAGGGTTCCATCTAAACCCCCATGAATATCCGCCAATACCATTTCCTGTTGATCTAAGCGAGAAAAATTCCGTAAAGATAGGGCTAAATCATATAAACGATTCGCGCCTAAGCGCATAAATTCTAAACTCTGGGGTAATTCATTAATAATGATATTGACGTCCGATGCTTGAATAAAATCTTGGATTTCTACAGGGGGTTCCGGGTAATACTGCTGATAGAGTTTAACTAGCTCCATAAGGGTCTGAATATCCTGATTAACGTAGGTGAGATTTCCGTGAATGGAACTAATCGGGTTTTTAATTTCATGGGCAATTTCGGTCATCATTTGCCCCAAACTAGACATTTTTTCGGCTTGAATAAGTTGGGCTTGGGTTTGTCGTAAATCTTGTAGGGTTTTTTCCAGTTGTAATGCTCTTTCCCGCTCTTGAATTTCTGAAACTCTTAAATTAGCTTCGACCTGTTTTCGTTGGGTAATATCTCGGACAATGGCTAAAATTTCATGGCTACCACTTTTTACATAACGCGCTTCATAATGATGCCAGTCTTTATCACCTCTCACCACATATTCACCGACCTGAATTTGACCGGTTTCTAAGGTTTTTTCCAGATAATATCTTGTCCAATCAGCTAAATCCTTGGGAAACACATCTTCAATTTTTTTGCCAATTATATCCTCGATATCGAGCCGATGAAGATTTTGCTTATCGGGATAATAATCGACCACCACCCCTTCGTTACTAAGGCAGAACATTAAATCAGGAATTGCTTGAATCAAACTAATGGTTTTAGCTTCTGCTTGTTCTAAAACCTTGGTCATTTGATCATATTGTTCTTGAATGGGATTGACTTTTTGATTCTCTGAATGAAGGTAAACCAAGGTAGAACTTGCCAGCGATGTTGTCAGTTGATGAATTTCTTGATGGGCTTTTCCGAGTTCCTTATCTAAATAATTCCGTTCGGCGATTAAGCGTTCATAATCCGCTAGTATTCTGTCCAAAATAGCATTTTGGTTCAAATCTTCCCATACTGGATCAAACATGGGGGTGTAGTTAAATGAATCTTTTTGAAAAAGGTGCTGACTCATATCTGGATTTCTCCTTTATGCTATATATATAATTCAGCCTTTCGGGATAACTCCTAAAAGGTTTATTGGGTCATGGAATCAATACTAATATCGAAGCTACACCCCTAACCGATGGAAGCATTAACCGAAATTGTATAAGCGGGGTATAACAGATACAGGTTCTGTTTTTGCAACCCTCAAACAATTGACTGATAAAGACTCACAGCCTTTTTTTCATGGTTTTTACTAAAATAGAGCCAATGTTCAGCTTTTACCGCACGTTATTAGCATACTTTAACTTAACAAGTGTCCTAGTTTTAGTAATCTAAATTACAAAAAAGGTTAATTTTCTTGAAACTGATTTCCAAAAGGTTAACATAACACAATAAATATCTACTTTTAATTATAATAATTTAATCATTGTTAAATTATTATAACATTATTCTTAGATTCCGCTTAAATTGTCAATTTAGGGTAGAATCCTTTGCCAGTTTGAACCCTAAAGATGATCGTAACACGACTAAAATTAAAGTCTTTAACCTTGAATCCAGGGACAACCCCATGGTCATAGCATTTAATGTCACTTAAGGCATCCACATTATTGAATAGTTTGGGTAAATTTTGATTAAAGCTGAATCCCGGTTTCTGTTATCGCGCTACGCGCTAGGGAACAGGGAACAGGGAACAGGGAACAGTAAGCAGTGAAAGGGTTTCAGAACTCAAAAGTGTCCTAACTGTAATCCGTAGCACTATAATTGTTCAATCGGCAAATCTAGCACACTTGAAGCACGGAAGTGTCTCCAGGCTGAACCCGTTTTAATCAGGACTTACGCGGGCGAGGTCAGAAACCCGGTTTTTTTGTGTAAGTCCTAGCTCAATTAACAATGAATAGTCCCCATTAACCAGCGTGTTAGGGCTCCATCATCTTCGGTTTGGGAACGTTTTAATGCTTCACTCACTAAGGCTATTTTTAATCCGGGTAAAACTTGGGATTCTTCGATTAATCGACTTCCTTGGTTTTCGACTGCAAAGGCTAAAATTGTATTATCTTCAACATTCACTACCCAATATTCTTGAATCCCTAATTTTTCATAGAGTAATCTTTTTCTCCCAATATCATCAACAAAAGAGGAGGCTGCTATTTCAACAATTAAGTTGGGTGATGTAAATTCATCTAAGTTAATGGGGGAATTATTCCGAGGGGGAAATGGGAAGTTATCCCCAATATAAAATCCCATATCGGGTTGACTTTCTCGGGTTCCGGTTTTTCTAAAGGATGTGTTAGTAAATCCTGTAATCCGAATATTCTTAATTGCTGCATAAATTAAGATTACCGTTGACAGAATTGTATTGTCATGTCCGTGTGCTGAACCTAGTGGTGCCATTTCTATCCTTAGATATTCTTGATCATAATAAAATTTACCCTCAGCATATTGAGGATTCTCGGTTAAGGCTAAAAATTCTTCCCAGGTTGCTTTTACCCAGGTATCCGTCGGTATTGTGATTAAAGGAGGAGCTTGAACCATTATTAACACCTGAACCTTAGTCTTGTTATAATAAAATTATAGCAATTTAATTTCTTACATTCAAGTCTAAATTCAACTATGTCATTGATTCCCGCTTTTCCTTTAGTTAAAGATCCAGAACGTTTAGAAAAACAGTTAAGAGATATTCCTCCGGTTCCGGGGGTGTATTTAATGCGAGATGGTCAGGATAATATTCTTTATATTGGTAAGTCTAAAAAACTGCGATCGCGGGTGCGTTCCTATTTCCGAGAACAGCATCATCACACCCCACGAATTTATTTAATGGTGCAACAAATTACTGAAATAGAGTTTATTGTCACCGATACAGAAGCGGAAGCCTTAGCCCTAGAAGCCAATTTAGTTAAACAACATCAACCCCATTTTAATGTTCTGCTCAAGGATGATAAAAAATATCCCTATTTGTGTATTACTTGGTCGGAGGATTATCCGCGAATTTTTATTACTCGTAAACGTCGTTTAGGCAATATTAAAGACCGTTATTATGGCCCCTATGTGGATACTCAAGTATTAAGAAATACGTTGCATTTGACAAAACGAATTTTTACCCTGCGTCAACGTCCCAAACCTTTATTTAAAGATCGCCCCTGTTTGAATTATGATATTGGTCGCTGTCCGGGGGTTTGTCAACTATTGATTTCTCCTGAAGAATATCGAAAAATTGTCCAAAAAGTGGCGATGATTTTTCAAGGAAGATCGGGGGAATTAGTTGATCATTTAACGGAACAAATGGAACAAGCCTCCGAGGCTTTAAACTTTGAAATGGCGGCGATTATTCGGGATCAAATTCAAGGGTTACAGTCTTTAAATGCGGAGCAAAAAGTCTCTTTACCTGATGATCGGGTGTCCCGGGATGCGATCGCCCTGGCTGCCAATTCTCAACAATCCTGTGTGCAGTTATTTCAAATTCGAGCCGGAAAATTAGTGGGAAGGTTAGGGTTTACCGCCCAAGTTCCTCCGGAGTTAAAATCAACGGAAATGGGATTGATTTTGCAACGAGTTTTAGAAGAACATTATCAAAGTGTTGATCCGGTGGAAATTCCCAATGAAATATTAGTTCAATATGAGTTACCCGATGAATCTATTTTAACAGATTGGTTGGGCGATCGCAAGGGAAAAAAAGTCACAATTTTAACCCCCCAACGTCAGGTTAAAGCGGAGTTAATTCAGATGGTAGAACGGAATGCGGAATATGAATTAGAACGGGTACAAAAGTTAAGCGATCGTAATACCTCTGCCCTAGAAGATTTAGCAGCAATTCTCGATTTACCCGACCTTCCCCATCGCATAGAAGGTTATGATATTTCCCATATTCAAGGGTCAGATGCAGTCGCCTCCCGGGTGGTGTTTATTCAAGGTTTACCCGCCCCCCAATACTATCGTCATTATAAGATTAAAAACCCCACGGTTCATGCCGGACATTCCGATGATTTTGCTAGTTTAGCAGAAGTCATTGAACGTCGTTGTCGAGACTATGCTACTTCAACCGATAAACCGGATTTAATGATGATTGATGGGGGAAAAGGTCAACTTTCGGCGGTGGTTGCTGTCTTAGAAGAACTGAATTTATTACAGGAAATTCCTGTGGTGAGTTTAGCGAAACAACGGGAAGAAATATTTTTACCCGGGGAAAGTTTTCCCTTACAAACCGACCCCGAACAACCGGGGGTTCAACTGTTAAGAAGATTACGGGATGAAGCCCATCGGTTTGCGGTGAGTTTCCATCGAAATCAACGCACTCAACGCATGAAGCGATCGCATTTAGATGACATTCCGGGGTTAGGACATCATCGTCAAAAATTACTGTTAGCTCATTTTCGTTCAGTGGAATATATTAGAATTGCCACCGCCGAACAGTTAGCAGAAGTATCAGGAATTGGGCCTAAATTAGCCCAGGAAATCTATAATTATTTTCATTAATGTAGTGAACCCTAAAGGGTTCAGATAGCCCTAAAGGGCTTACTACAAGTAGTGAACCCTAACGGGTTCAGATAGCCCT
>DATNRE010000173.1:0-9527 GCA_036703685.1 Candidatus Obscuribacterales bacterium | reverse complement strand
TAATCCTTTAACTAAAGATTCGACTAAATTAATTCCTAACCAACCTAATGCACCTGTTGTTAAAACTAAATTTGTGTTGAATTTGATCATAATTTTATTTGTTGTTGTTGTGCTTCAGCACTATCTTATGTTAATAAGATGCGCTTAAGCGCAACAACGGCGCAACAACTTAGGGATTGAGGAATTTTAACGTATTTCGACGCGCGATCGCCATAATTGTACCTTGAGGATTGACCCCAGGTGCGGTACAAAGTAAACTGGCATCAGCAATATATAAATTATTGAATCCATGAACTTTACCAAAGGAATTAACCGCACATTTTTGTAAATTTTCTCCCATTGGACAGGAGGAAAAAATATGAACTGTCATTAAATTAGTTTGTTTTATAGGAAGTTGTTCCGGTATTTTATCTAAATCTTTGGCATCGGTCAAGGGGAAGCTATTAGAAATACTAGGATAAAGAATTTTAGCATCTGCTTCAAATAATAATAGGGCTAATTTTTGTAATGCTTCTGATAAATCTTTTAAGTCTTGAGATGTTAATTTATAACGAACCAAAGGATCACGAAAAAAGGGAATATTTCGCACTGTTCCATAACCTTCTCCCGTAATCATAGCATAATAAATTGCCATTTTGTGCCAATTTTTTTGCACTTCTTCTGTATATTTAGGATGGTCAGTCATTCCCACGGATAAATAGGGCGGAGAACTAATGGAACACCCAAAACTAAATTTAGGGGAAAATTCCTTAACTTGATGGACAGGAACTCCCATATCTAAGGTGTTAATATCTTGATCAAATTGAGCAATTATTTTAACCGTTGGGTGCATTCTTAAAGCATTACCAATATTATTTTTAATTCCACTGCGTCTTAATAAAGCTGGAGTTTGAATTGCGCCACAACAAACAAAGAGGGTTTCTGCTTGAATTTCAATGAGTTGTTGAGGAGAATTATTAACTTGACTATAACCCGATAAAACCCAATTTTTATCACTTTGATGAATCTTTTTAATCCAAGTATTTGCTAATAGTTTACATCCGGCTTTTAAAGCCCGAGGAATAAATGTTTCTGTCATGGATTGTCGAGTCCCTTTAGGAACTTGATTTTGATCCGATGATTCTTGATAACGAAACCAGCGAGGAACTTCTAAAGATTGCCAATTTAAACGGGTCGCGCCTTCGTGTAATTTTAAGGAAGCAGTTGGAGCTTTTCCCGGTAAATAACAGACATTAACCGCTTGTTCGCAGGCTTCAAAATGGGGGATTAAATCCGCTTCAGTTAAAGATTTTACTTCAAATTCTTTACTCCATTGTGCTAAAATATCAGAGGGTGTGCGGTGATATAAACCACTATTAATTTCACTTCCTCCCCCCACACATCGACCTTCCACATATTGAATTTTGGGCTGTCCAAAAGCGGCAGTTAATCCCCCATTGCGATATTTTTGGATCATTTCTTCAACGGAAAAAGGTTGACAGGATTCTAGGGATAAATAGGCTCCTTCTTCAATTAATAAAACATCCCGTCCCGCTTCCGCCAATAAACAGGCGGTAATCGCTCCCCCCGGGCCAGAACCAATCACTGCAATTTCAACTTTTAGAGGAGATTCGGAGGGGGAAATTAGGTTAGATTCAGACATAATAATTATTAGATATAATTCAAGGATTTTATATAATCAGATTGCCAATATAATACCACTAAACTTTCATAAAATCGCATCAAGTCTCGGCAAATTTGAAAAGGGGAATTTTTCCAGACTTGAATTAGCTGTTGACGCACAGATGGCGATTGAGAATGAAAACATAAACCTGTACGCAGCAAGCCCCAAATATCAAAAATTAATGTTAAAATCAATAAAGGTAATCTCAAATAATCCGGCATTCGATTCTGTTGTTCAATCACAAAATTAACGGCTGAATTATTAGGAAAATACTGGATAATTGGAGAATCTTTAAACCGATAATCAATTAAAGAGTAACAGAGGGCGGAGACTGTCGTGGTAAAAAATCGTTTAATCATTGTTAACCTATAGAAAAATCAACCCTAAAAGTTTAAAATAGAAAATAGATTCAATTCCTAAGATAAACTTTTAAATTTTATGCAACAACAAAGTGAAATTATCCTAATCGGTGGTGGTTTGATAGGCTTATCCCTCGCCGTCGAGTTAAAATTACGGGGAGCCACGGTCACGGTTTTGAGTCGGACGTCCACCGAAGCCGCGGGTTTCGTCGGGGCGGGAATGTTAGCCCCCCAAGCCGAACAACTGCCCCCTGGCCCGATGCTAGAATTGTGTTTACGTAGTCGCGCCCTCTACAATGACTGGACGCGCAAACTGGAGGAACTCACCGGGTTAGATACGGGATATTGGCCCTGCGGGATTTTGGCTCCGGTCTATGAACGTCCCCCCTGCACCACCTTAGAGGCCACTCCAGACACCACCAGCTATTGGTTAGAGTCCGATGCCATTTTACAGCAACAACCCGGCTTAGGGGCGGATGTGGTCGGGGGTTGGTGGTTTCCCCAGGATGGTCAAGTTGATAACCGTCGGGGGTTAATGAAAACATTGCAAAGGGCGGCTCAGGAATTAGGAATTAAAATAGTTGAGGGAGTTACGGTAGAAAAATTGGTAAATTCTCCTAAGCAAATGATCACAGAAATTCAGACTAATCAAGGTAATTTTAGGGCGGATCATTATATTTTAACGGCGGGTGCTTGGTCAGGACAATTATTATCAATTCCCGTCTATCCCAGAAAGGGACAAATGTTATCGGTGCGGGTTCCCAACCCTATTGAAACTTTACCTTTAAAACAGGTTTTATTCGGTTCCGATATTTATATTGTGCCGCGTCGAGATGGTTTAATTGTGATTGGAGCCACATCAGAACAGGTGGGTTTTAACTCCGGTTTAACCCCGAATGGAATTGAACATTTATTATCAGGAGCCATCCGATTGTATCCGGCTTTAAAAGAGTTTGAAATCCAAGAATTTTGGTGGGGATTTCGACCGGAAACCCCCGATTCTATGCCGATTTTGGGGCAAAGTTCTTGGCAAAACTTAACCTTAGCAACCGGTCATTATCGCAATGGAATTTTATTAGCTCCAGTTACGGCTCAATTAATTTCTAATTGGGTCTTAAATCAACAATATGATCCGTTATTAAATCATTTTAGAGGCGATCGCTTTCAACCTATAGCAGTCGCGGAAATCCGGTGATTAATATAGACTGATGCAGCAAATCTAAACTTGTCTCTATCTTTTTATCCAGTGTTCCCCGCTCCCCCTGCTCCCCCTGCCTCCCCTGCCTCCCCTGCCTCCCCTGCTCCCCCTGCTCCCCCTGCCTCCCCTGCTCCCCCTGCTCCCCCTGCCTCCCCTGTTCCCTATTCCCTATTCCCTACTATATGAAATGGGTATATGATAATTTAGATATACAAACCGATCTAGGATTTATTCTCCAATGGATATTTGTCACCTTGGTGGGGTTTTTAGTCAGTTTAATTTGGATAGAAATTGGAGAAAGACCCGATTTAGGAGCCTTAGAAGGAGCCATTGGCGGATTAATTATTAGTGTGGCTCAATGGTTTGTTTTAAAACAATATATTACCCAAAGTTGGCGCTGGATTTTTATTCATGTTTTCCTTTGGAGCATTATCGCCTTCACTCCCCTGGGACTATTGGGTTGGGTCGCTCCGCGCACCTTGAGTCTAACCCCGAGAATAATTTATGGGCTAATTGAAGGGGTGAAATTAGGATTGTGTTTAAGTTTAGGACAATGGTGGGTCTTACGCACCGAAGTATTTCACGCCTGGCGATGGATGATAGCTACCACACTCGCTTGGGGAATTGCATTACCTATTGGTTGGATGTTTGGAGCAATGATCCGTCAGGGAACTAGCTTTTTTCTGGGAGATGTTTTAGGGTTGTTCCTAGTTTGGACAATTGTAGCTGGGTTGGGCGGAATAGCACTGACTCGATTATTATGGTATCCCCTTAAGCCTGGTGATTGGTAGGACGGGTTAGGTGTTGATCCTGATCAACCACGGTTGTATCTTCGTTGGGATGGGGAAAAAGCGGTTTTGGAGGAGATTGACACTGATGTTCCAATTGATGTAAGTCTGTTCCTGCGGCTAAAACCAATTCCGTCGCATCAGGTAGAATATTACAGAGAATTTTAGGGCCAGAGATAGCCAAGCGAATCACCTGTCCATCCACTAAACGAATTTGTTTAACCGCTTGTCCATCGATATAAGTGCCATTAGTTCCCAGATTCACAACCAGCCAATTTTGACCGACATGACAAATTTCGACATGATGACGGGAAACAACCGCACTATACAGGACAACATCATTTTTCAGCGATCGCCCAATCCGAATTACCTTGTCCTGGTCAAATAGCCAACTGCGGACAGGAATCGATTGGAGAGGATGTAATAAGGTTAATCTAATCACATTGGCACAATCTAACCATCAACAGCTATGCCTAAAACCTATTTTATCCCTAAGCTATTAATAGTTGACAACACCCCCTATTCCATGACTAAAAACTTTTGGAACTGCTCAATTAATCAGGTTTAGAGGGCAATTGACATCAGCATTTAATCGTTTTAATTCTTGGAAACCTGAAAAATAAACGACACCAAATCCCCCTTCCCTAAAGAAATCCGATCGCCGGGTTTTAACCGATGACGATTTCCCTTGGGCAGAGCCGTATTATTAATATAAGTGCCATTGGAACTGCCCACATCTTCAATATAATAGGCATCTCCTTCCAGGCGAATATCCGCATGGCTACGAGACACAATTTCCGAATTGGGAAATCCTGAAACATCCACATCGGGGGGGATTAAATCATTGGGTTTTCCCAAATGAATCACTGATACATTTTGGGGTAATTCCACATCCGTACTGGTTTGGACATGAATTAACTTAGCCGTCTGTTGCTGTAACTGGGTAGCAGAACTTTGTGAACCTGGATTCCTGGGGATCGGAGGCGGTTCAGGAATCATCACCGGAACTTCCGGGGGAGACGTTTCCATTGCCACCGGAGGGGGAGATTTCTCTAAATTCAACCCCGAACTCACCGCCACTTCCGGTGTGGGTAAATTGGGGGGGGAAACCACCGTGGGAATTACGGCTTGCATTTCCTCCTCGTTAGTGACCGTAGCGGGTTGTAAATTCGACCCACACTGACCACAGAAAGCCGCATCCGTTTGTATGGTTGCCCCACAATGGGGACAACTGGTGGTGGAGGGCAAGGGGGTATAACAGGCTTCGCATTGCGTCGCCCCTTCGGGATTTTGATGACTACAATTTGGACAAACAATCATAGGAGTTAAATCAATAAATTTGAGTAAAATTAGGGTTTTAGATGCTTAATTTGGGGGAATTTTAAGCGAGTTTCCCTCCCGCTTGGGAATCTAATAACCACCATAGTTCCCCTAGGGGTTGAATTAGGCGGCTAGGATAGGTCATGGCATCCCCTTGGGCTGCAAATACCTGGGCTAAGGGTTCTTGCTTATTTGACCCCGTGACCATAAATAGGACACAACGGGCATGATTAATCAAGGGAACCGTAAAGGTGATTCGGGGTTGACCGTCCTTATTGCCCACGGTAATTAAGCGATCCTCAACGGTTAAGGCTGGGGTATGGGGAAATAAAGATGCGGTATGAGCATCATCTCCCATCCCTAATAAAACCACATCAAAAGCGGGGAACTCTCCGGCATTGAGGGCAAAAAATTGTACTAACTCCCTATTGTATTGTTCTGCATCGGCAATGGGATTATTAGCTAAGGTTGGCATCGGATGAATATTGGTGGCGGGGAAATTTACCCGATCCAGCCAAGCCTGCGCCGCCATTTTTTGGTTACTATCGGGGTGATCTGGGGCTACATAGCGTTCATCTCCCCAAAAAACATGAATTTTATCCCAGGGTAAAAGTTGTCGCGCCAGGGCTTCATATAGGGGTTTGGGGGTACTCCCTCCGGCCAAAGCGATCGTAAATTGATCCCGAGTTTCCAGGGCTTCTGCAATTTTTACTAGAAGGATTTCTAAAGCTCGATCAATGAGTTCTTCTCGATTTGCTAAAATTTCTATATTTTTTTCCATGGGGATTACCTCGCACCGATGAAGTTAGGGATCAAATTAACAGGCTACAATAATCATAGGGGGTTTTGTCTGTTAGCGGTTGAGGGATAAAACCCAACAGTTATAGCTATGTGAACATTCAATTCAGCAATAGGCTGTTTGTCAGTTATGTCAATTCATCACCGAATTCCTGAATCTATTCGTGCCGTAGGGGAAGAATTGCGGTTTCTCCTCCAACCTCGGATTTGGGGTTCTGTCGGTGTTCTGGCGGTGGTGGGGATTTTCTTTTGGCAGTTTTCTGAAAATCCCGAATGGTTTAGCTTAGACCCAGATTCAACCCTGAATCCGGGGAATTCTGGCAGTCAACTCACCCCGGAACAACAATCTATTGCCGCGGATATTGATAACTCTAAAGTCCTACTCGAAGCATTGGGGGGTAATAATTCCCTGGCCGGGCCGATGAATACGAGTATTGAGGTGAATAATAGTTTACTCAAACCGGCTCAGGAGCAGGCTAAAAAAAACGAATCGACTCCTGGGTCTAATCCTCTATTAGATAGTTTCCTCAACCTCTTGCCCTCAAAAACTCCAGCCTCTTTAGAGGTAAATTCCCCCAAACCTTCTAATCTGGGGAATCGGGCGGCGGAAAATTCCCCCAGAGAAACGAATTCAGGTTCTAACTTAGGTGTAAAAGGGTTAGGTTCTCCCTCCACAGCGACCGAAAATCCCGAAACGCCACAAACTTCCCTACAACAAGCCATGCAGAACTATCTGCAAACCCAGGAAACGGAAAACACGGATGGGAATGCCCCCTCGGATACTACTGATGGGACAAATAACTCAGTTATATCAGAGACAAATTCTACCGATACACCTCTGAATAGTCTGGTTAATCCGAATCGTGCCTTAAATCCGATCTCCCCAACAACCGTGGGTGTCACACCGTTTACCGGAAGTCCTACGGTTGTGGGAGGGGCAACCCAACCCAGTTGGAGCGTTCCCAGAAGCAATCCCAATCCAGCTATTGGTATAGTTCCCCTGGCTCCGACGAATCCCTATCAAACTAATGTCACCCTGCCTCCTGTGCTTCCCACCGTACCAACGGTTACACCCGGAACGCCCCCAATGGGTGGGTATTCTAACTTTAATTCTTTACCGTTAAATAATACCAATACCCCGCCATCCTATTCCGTTACGCCTAACACGGGGATTAACAGCACTGTTCCACCGGTTCAACCCAATAACTATATGACTCCTAGTAATCTGAATCCTAATATCCAACAGGGTCAAATCGGTCAGCCCCAACCTAATTTTTCCGTTCCTAACCAGGCTCCAGGTCGTTATATTGGCGGGGGGGAAATTAATACTTTTGCTAATCCTTAAATTCGGAATTACGAATTACGAATTACGAAAATAGCCTTGATTCAATTGAATCTATTATGATCAATAGGGTTCTCCCGTACTATGACAATTTTATGATTAAACTGATCATAGTGTTAAAATGGGCGATCGCACTCTGAGACGGTTGGGCTCAAGTCTTGTTGTCAATATTTAACCCATATAACTTTAAAACCAGATGATACTGTAATCATCCCAATCTTAATTATCGTTGTTATCAATTAAAATCAATCTCTATCTGGAATATTACACTCAGGGCATTCTCCAAAATACCACTGACTTTCCTCCTCATTGTACCAAGAACTCCAAACTTCCCCACTATTATATGAACTTCCCAAAAAGTCATCTTCATCTTCTTCCAATACAGAAAAAACATCTATTTTTTTATCTGGACGATCAAATTTTTTCAATGCTTCCAAAAGCGTTTCCTCAGAAGATGTTTCAGCATTCCAGACCTCCTCAAAGACAGCCATAGAATATTCTTCGTCGTTGTATGTCCTAGCATAAACACTCAAAATTTCTCCAGAAAAAAAAGTTCCAATATAAGCCGAAGGCTTTTTGATCCAATCATAGCCACGAGCGCGTCCATTATAATATTCAATCACTACATCACTGCCACCTGGTCTGTGTGAAAAAATACTTGTTCGAGCTTCGCGCTTAACCCAGAATACACAATTAACAAGATGTTCTGGTAAACCGATATAAACGTGCTCAATTTCTTCATTTCTTTTTAACCTTTCTTCAAGTTGTAATTCTTTTTGAGCGTTTATTTTTTCAGTTTGAGATTGCTTACGGACTCGTTCTTCTTCTGCTTCTTTTTTCTGACGAATTTTCTCGTTACGTTGTTGTTCAAACTCATTTTTACGAACTGAACCCACCAAAGCTAGTGTAATTTCATCTAACCATTGGGGTACGGAACTATCAATATTGACCCATATCTTTTCAAGAGAAGCAACTAAATCATCTTGCTCATGCTGAGGGATATCTTGTGCATTTAACCAAATCTTCTTGACTTTTTCCCGATCACTATTATCAATTTCATACCAAAAGTCAATATCTACGGATAAACCAGAATCTAATTCTTTAGCAAGTTCGGGGTAATCGTGCTTGATATTTCTAATGTGAAACCAAATCCCCTTTTTTTGTCGTTGGTAAGTATTCTTAAATGTGCAACTACAAAACCGAAACCGCTGTCTAAATTGTATTCACGAATATGACCAAATTCAATTTCCATAAATTTAATCTCTCAGATTTAGGTCAAAATTAATCTAGCCTATATAATCAATGTGTGCTTTACAAAATGATTATAATAAATTTGAATTATAGTTCCACTTTAGATAGAGGTATAACTACAATCCTATTTAGATTTAATCTTTTTTTACTTGATCACGTATCTCCCTAAAATCAATGTAGTGCATACCAGCCACAGTTCTCAACTCGTGAGCTATAACGCCTTGAGTTGACAGGACAAGAAAGCGTTTTCCTCTAGCACGCAAAAGCTCTAAAGGTCGTTCAAAGTCACCATCTCCACTAACAAGCACAGCCATGTCGTAATTTCCAATAGTATTAAACATATCTAAAACTATTTCAATATCCAAATTGGCTTTTTGTTTAACAGAACCATCATTTTGAAGAATTTGCTTTAATGTTTTGTTAACTATTACATATCCCATATTGGTTAAAGCCCTGAGATAGCTTTCTTGTATTGCATCAGGTGGGGCTTCTACACCAATGTAGTAGAAAGCATCAACGATGTCACCTTTCGTGCTAACAAAATCTAGAATTTTTTTAGGATCTGCCCACCAGCCCAATCTATCTCTTTGCATATAAAAGAAGTTGGCACCATCAATAAATAAAGAGACCCGCATTATCTTACTCCAACTGATTTACGCTTCTATTCTCATCCAATCATACAAACTTAACAAGACGGAAAAAGACGGATAAAGAAGGAGATTTTCTTAAGTATGTGTAAAGTGGGCGGAAAATGACGGATAATGGCGGAGAAGTAATTTTTTTGGAGGGGTCAATCTCAAAGAGATGG
>DATNRE010000172.1:0-1732 GCA_036703685.1 Candidatus Obscuribacterales bacterium | reverse complement strand
ATTAGGCTAATTTTTGCTATGGTTAATAACAAAACTAGCATCTAAAATTTGTTCTATGTTGACAGATTTGTTAATCCATTTATTCTTTTGCAAAAACTGATAAATTTGTTCCGCAGCATAGGGTAAGGATGTCAAGGTTTCTGCTCTTTCAAAGGCGGTTAAATTTTCCGATAATCCTTTGATGGAAATTTGGGATTCATATTTTTTTAAGTCTTGAATTGTTAACCCAGAAGTATGAGCAATAATTTGACGAGATAGGTCTGGATTTTTCTGCATAAATTCAACGGTATCAAACCAACTATTAACCAGAGATTGTACGACTTGAGGATGGGTTTCCATAAATCTACGATTCACCACTAAATGATCAGAAATAACTCCTGGGAAATCTTTGGAGCTTAAGATAATTTGACTGCCAGGAAGATTCATAGCTTCCTTAGAAAAAGGAATATAGGTGATAACAGCATCTACTTCTCCTTCAACAAAAAGGGCAGCATTAGTAATTAAATCATGATTAAGTGCTTGAATATCTGAGGGCTTTAAGCCATATTTTTCTAGGGCTATCAGCAGCATAAAATTGCCGACAGATTTTGATTCAAAAGCAATTTTTTTGCCTTTTAAATCCCGAATATTATTAATTCCTGGTGCAACAATAATTTGGTCGCCTCCCGTAGACCAATCGGTTAGAGCCACAATCACTTGATCAACTTGTGAATCTGTCCCCAGTAAATAAATTGTATCATATAAAGTATGGCAATTTGCATCTAATTGACCCGAGGCAAAGTTAGTGAATCCCGTGGTATAATCAGAAAATTGTAAATCAACATCGAGATTATTTTTCTCAAAAATTCCTTGCTCGGCAGCAATTTGCCAAACGGCACATCCCGGCCAATTATTAAACCCTAAACGGATGGTAGAAGCGGGGCTTAGGGTTTCTAACTTTGGCTGCAAGATTTGACAGCTTACGATCAAAAATAAACTGATTAAAACTAGGTTAAAATAAATTAAACGTTGGCGTTGATTCATGGTTGTTACTGATATTTTATCAATAAAACAGATAAAAATTTTACTAACAACTATTATATCTAAATCAACAATAATCCCCGAAAACTTAATATTTTTATCGTTAATAAGTCGTTAATATTTCTGAGATCACTTCTAATGTTGAGTTCCACTCCTATTGGCATGGGGGTAATTTTTGTAGCTTTTGTTGAAAAATACTACCCATGCGATCGCAGATGCGTTACAATTATTAATACATTGGAACAATATTGACAATTTTCCAAAAATTCAGCTTACTTAGACCTAACTTATGTCTCTCCCCATTCGCAACGTAGCAATTATTGCCCACGTCGATCACGGCAAAACGACCCTTGTGGACGCACTTCTCAGACAATCTGGCATTTTCCGTGAAGGGGAAGACGTTCCAGATTGCGTTATGGATTCTAATGATATTGAACGGGAACGTGGGATCACGATTCTGTCTAAAAATACCGCAGTTCGCTATAAAGAGACCGTTATTAATATTATCGATACCCCAGGACACGCCGACTTTGGGGGCGAAGTGGAACGGGTTTTAGGGATGGTGGACGGTTGTATTTTAATCGTCGATGCCAACGAAGGGCCCATGCCCCAAACCCGCTTCGTGCTGAAAAAAGCCTTGGAAAAAGGGCTGCGCCCCATTGTGGTGATTAATAAAATTGACCGTCATCGGGCCGAACCGCACACGGCCGTG
>DATNRE010000171.1:0-1754 GCA_036703685.1 Candidatus Obscuribacterales bacterium | reverse complement strand
ATAGTTTGTCTTTTGTAACTTTCCATTTGCGGGCGCGAGTTTTAGCAGAATCATATAAAATATCCCGATAGGACAGTTGAGAAATAATCGTTTGATAGGAATAGTTAGGTTGTCCTATTGTCCAATAGGCGATTCTGAAATTGATATAATCTCCATCAAATTCCGACTCTAATATTAATGTCGGTTCTGATTTTAGCATCCCGAATAATGCTTTAATACTGGCTTCGCTATGAAAACGTTTACTTTCCCAAGCTCCGGCTAAAAATTCGATGGGTCTTCCCTGTTGAGAATACTGATCAAAAAAATCACGCATTTTTTGATTTATAGTTAATTCAATATCAGGGAAATTTTGTGGCGTGGTGGCAAACTTTTCAAACTGAACTTTAGGGGGGGCAATAAAAACTCGCAGGGGAATTAAACTATTATTGTAGGATTCTAAAATTTGCGCCGGAGGCAATATTAACGGCCAATTAGCAAAAATTTTCTGAACTTCTGCTTGGTTATGGGCAACTTTTATCGCGGTTTCGCGTTGATATTCAGCCACTATTAATTGAGTTTCTCGGCTGTACCTTGCTAATTCTGATTGTAGAGTTTTTTCCTGTTCAAAACGCCACCGTTGAAACTCAATATTACTTTTTTGAATCTCTAGGTTAACGCTTTGGATATATTCTTGTAGTTCTTTTTGTCGTTGATGATTGAGTTGTGCTTGTTCGGCTTGAAATTCTCGATTTTCTTGATTTTTAATTTATTGTAGTTTAATTTGTAGTAATTGAATTTGTTGTCGTTTTTCCTCCATTGCCGCATTGTTGACTACAATGATATCCGTATTTATCCTTTGGCCATATATCGGGAATTTTTGAAGCACAAATCGAGATACCAGTTCTAAACCCATATTCAACAATTTCCAAGCTTGCATTTTTCCATCTCCTGTTAATAAATTTCCGCCGTTGTTGGGCTTTAGCCCATTCTTCTTGAGGACTCAAGCCTAACAACAAGTCCAGAGGGGGCTAAAAATAAAAAGCCCAACAACAAATCCAGAGAGGGCTAAAGCCCAACAACAAATCCAGAGAGGACTAAAGCCCAACAACGAGTTCAGAGTGGTTAAATTATTCTAAGTCCGTCCCATTGGGATGAAATTCTGTAGTTTGAGGGTCAAGGTCGGAGATAAAAGATGAGTGCAAACCTTGATAATATTCCCCGTTTTCAAAGGAATTAGAGAGATCAAAATGAGGATGATGGGGGTCATAACCATTGAAATCAGGGATAGACATAATATTATGGTGGGTCTGTTCGGGAATAGGGGGTTGATGGGGGTCGATTTCTAGGGATTGGATCAGATGATCAAAGATAGAGTCTAGGTTATATTGTGAGCCATTGTCGAGAGAATTATTCATTTTATCAGTTCGGTTCGGTGAATGCAGGAGAACTTAGGCGATCGCTTTCTCTAAAAACAATTTTACACCCTCGATCTGTTCTGTGCATGGGGAGTGTAAACCCTAGAAACTGTATGAATAGCACCGGATACCTTTGTTTATTTTTTTTTGACCAAAATTTGTTAACAGGAGATCAAATTAATAATATAATTGATCCGATTCCACTGCGGTGAAATTTTAATTTCCTACCCCTGGTATTTTTTCCCAATAATGAAGTTTAGTGAACTGGTAGAAAAACTTAACGCTGGAATTACTGCCCATAGTTTGATCCATGATCCGACCCTTAATCCTGATATTCAAGGAGTGGCGGCGGTAGATACA
>DATNRE010000170.1:0-2174 GCA_036703685.1 Candidatus Obscuribacterales bacterium | reverse complement strand
CGGCGGTGACGGCAACGGATATTTTAGGGTTAGCCGCTTTAACTTTAATTATCAATCAAATCATTATCATCGCGGGTCAAGTTCTGATCGGCGTGATTGTGTTTGCAATTGGGTTATATTTTGCCAATTTAGCCCATGATTTAATTTTAAGTTCTGGGACTCGTCAATCGAGTCTGTTAGCCCAGGCGGCTCGCATTGCCATTATTATCTTTGTCGGTGCTATGGCCCTACAACAAATGGGCATTGCCAGTGATATTGTCAATTTAGCCTTTGGTTTGTTATTAGGAGCCGTGGCGGTGGCGATCGCCATTGCTTTCGGTTTAGGTGGACGAGATGTGGCGGGGGAACAACTTCGCAATTTCCTATCTAAATTCCGCAACGATTAATTAGGATTAAATCTAGTCTAAGGGTTTTCCCTGAAACTAGATTTAAGTTTGATAGGACTTACCCAGAAACCGGGTTTCTCAACGAGAAATCCATATTTCATCCGCAAAATCACCGGCGAGAAACCCGGTTTCTTTGGTCTTGTGCGTAAGTCCCGTTTGATCTTCTGAAACAATTTGTAATCTTAGACTGTAGGGCTTTGGTTTCCAAAACTCTACAGATTTTTTTTTGCTTAGGATTTGATCCCGAATCTGAGTCAACCCAGTTGTAGTTAATGGACGAATCAGCACAAGACTTATATTAGGGGAGCATCATGTCACATAAAGAGCATATCCCAGATCAAATTACCTGTAGAAGTATTAAACTAGCTGGCCCAATTCAGGGTAAAAAGATAGAAATTCAATTTGATGTTAAGCCCATAAGACCGGAGAAAAAATCTAATTCCAATTGGGAAACCCTGGGATTTTTATTTCTGATTCTATTTTTTTTGATTGTCATTGTGGGTCAGGGCGCCGGATTAGATTCATCTCCCAATGATAACTTGTCGCCCCATCCCCATAATCAAGATTCTCAATTTTAAATCATGGGTGCTAACCACCCTCGGATAAAATAATAGAAAGTTAAAAAATATTCATCTATGACTCTAGTAGTTAGTAATAACGCCTCTGCACTGGGAGCAAAATCAGCCCCAGTGATGTGGCGCAGATATTTTTTCTGATGAACAAAGGTATAAAAATTAGTGGGTGCTGGAATTACTTTAAACCCAATTCTGGTAAAAGCCAGACTAGCTCGACGCATTTCTAAAGCAGAAGTTACCAGAATAATAGTTCGACCTAAACGGTGGTTTTGCATAATTCGGTAAATTTCAACGGCATTATTATGGGTTGTTCCGCCGTGGGTTTCTAATAGGATTCGATCAGAAGGAATCCCCATATAAACTAAAAGCTGTTTAACATCATTGGCTTCAATTAAAGGATTAACTAATTCATGACGGGGGCCAGCACTCACAATAATAAACGGCCCCCGATCCTGTCGAAACAGTTGGGCTGCATAGGGAATGCGATCGCCCGTATCGGTTAATTGAATTTGTTTGCGATAGGGTAATTTGGGTTCTGTGGTTCCCCGTCCTAATAATATAATAGCTCCCGCCCGTTCTCCACAACATAAATCCGTTTGTACGGTTTTTAATGCCACTTTTTCCACCTGTTGAGCTAACCAGTTAGCAAAGACGGGGGTACTAGAGACAATTAAAATTAATAATGCTACTAAAATCAAACTCGGCCCGGGTTTATCAATTTTACCATTTTTAATAAAAATAGAAGCAATTAATAACAGTAAAATAGATAATCCTAGAGGTCGAAACAGAATCGATAAAATCCCCAGTACCACTGTTCCCACTTGACTATCAGGTGAGATGAAAGCGACCAAAATTAAAATTAAAAACAGAACAAATAATAATCGATTAAATAAGCCATTATTCTTATCACCCAAAATTTCCCAGGCTTTAAAAATAATGGCAGCAACTAGCAACAGAAATAAAACTCGAGTTAAGATGACAAACATGAAGTTATATGAAAATTGGGTTTAAAACCCCGTCCACTTCGGCACTGACTAGAACATACAGTTTAACTGCTTATTCCCTATTCCTCGTCAATGATGTTTTAAATGATGGCGAATGGCCTCAACAACAGTTTCAACTACTTTAACCCGAGCATAATATTTATCATTAGCCTCTACTAACGTCCAGGGAGCGTAGGGGGTGTGGGTGCGTTGAACCATTTGATTAGCGG
>DATNRE010000169.1:0-4294 GCA_036703685.1 Candidatus Obscuribacterales bacterium | reverse complement strand
CAAGTCAGTCGCACAGTGCGAGAATTACAAGCTATTTTTCCCGAAGATCAAATCAAAGTTCGAGAGATTAGTGGCCGAATTGATCGACAGGAAAGAACGATCACCCAAACCGAGTTAAAAAATGCTGAACAATCGGTTTTAGTAGTAGGAACATCGGCGGTAGATGTGGGAGTGGATTTTAAAATTCATTTGTTGATTTTTGAGGCAAGTGATTCTGCAACCTGTATTCAACGGTTAGGTCGTTTAGGTCGCCATCCTAATTTTTCTAGTTACAATGCTTATGTATTACTTCCGGGTCGCACACCTTGGATTGAAGCTAGATTAGCGGAAAAATTAACAGAAGGACAAGAAATTGATCGAACAAATTTTAGAGAAATTCTGGAAGATGCTTTTAATCCTCCGACGGAATTTGAGCAATATCGGAATTATTGGGGAGCCTTACAAGCTCAAGGAATGTTATTAAAAATGACCGGGGAAAATGCAGCCGTGATGGAGCAAATTCATCAGAATATGAGTCAGGATTTAAGACAGATTTATGGGGAAAAATTAGATAAAAAACGGGGTCATTGGTTTGCATTAAGTAAAGATGCAACGGGTAAAGCGGTACAGGAAGAATTATTACGATTTCGAGGCGGGTCAGACCTACAAGTGGCGGTTTGGGAGGGTTCACGGTTTTATACCTATGATTTATTGCGACTTTTACCCTATGCAGAAGTAGAAATTATTGATGCCCAGACTTTTTTAGAAGCTGCGAAAAAATTCAACCATCCAGCGACGGAATTTCCCGATCAATATATCCAAGTTTACTTAAAAATAAAACATTGGACAGATCAACGATTTGAGGTGCAGTTAGAATGTGATCGCACAACCGAAGAACTCAAACAATGCACGTTAATTCTATTAGATAAACTCACGATTGTTGGACACCCCCAAGCAGAAGTGAAAAAATGTCTTCGTAAACGCAAATTACTGGCTTTTATTGTTTCGGTAAATCGAAATCAAGCCTATAGTCATTGGGAAGTGAGTCGCAAATTGCATCTCAATCCTACCTTTGGATTATATCGTTTAACCGATGTCGATGGTGTTGCCTACGCCTGTGCTTTTAATCAAGATGCCTTGCTTTTAGAAGCGATGAAATGGCGACTTAAACCTTGCGAAACCGCCCAACCTTATATTTTTTAAAATCAGGGAAAAATTCACCCTTCTGCAAACCTTACTAATTGAAACCTTACCCGAAGATACCGATCCGATTTTGCGTTCCTATATTGAGACTATTTTGCCTGCAATGGAACGAGAATTTTCAGTTATCACGGCTTTAGGAGGTTCCTATAAAAGCCATTTAAACAAATTAGAAAAACAAGGCGATCGCCATGCCCAAGAAAAAGCTCAACGGTGGTCAAATAGAGCCGATCAAGGTTTACAGGTTCATGTTCTGAATGCCTTATTAACGGCTTGGAATTTGAGTCAATATTTACCCGATGATTTACAACTTTCCGAGGAAGAAAAACGGCTATTGTGTTTAGGAATAACCTTGCATGATTATAATAAAGTTATTCAAGGTCAGACTGAAGCATCTACATCTCCAAAAGCCCACGAAATCCGGCAAATTTTGCAAGTCTGTGAAACCTGGGGAGAAAAACTTAATTTTGATGGGTTTTGGCATCCGTGGCGTGAGTATTTACTAGACATTGCCTATTTAGCTCAAAATACCCAATTTAATGTGGGCAGTAATACGGTCATTTCTAATTGGGAAATTGATGATTTTCAGATACAAATTGAGGATGATCGCCGCTTAGATTTACCCCTGCGTCACCTGTTAGCTTTTGGTGATATTGCAGTGCATTTTAATGATCCGACGGATGTAGCAATCCAAACGGGAGGCGATCGCCTACAAGATCATTTAGACTGGTTAGAAATCGACAAAAAATTGGTTTATCATCGTCTGCGGGACTGTCGGGGTTTGCTAACTAATCGTATTCATAATGCGGTGGTTAGTTTTGTCGAAAAAATTGGCTGGGAACCCCTATTATATTTTGCCCATGGTACAGTTTATTTAGCCCCTAAAATACCTAAAATTCCCGATTTTATAGCCATTGAAACGGCTATTTGGCAGAATATTATCCAAGGGGATCAAGATAAAAATATTCAAGGTCTAGCTGAATATTTTAGTAAGGGTGATATTGGGTTTGTCCGAGATGGAAAAGGCTTAAAAGTTGCCCCTCAAACCCTAGAATTGTTTAGTCCCGCAGACTTAATTCGACAACTTCCCCAGGTTGTAGAAGTTAAAGTTGCTAATGCTAAAAGTCCCGCAACTCCTAAGCGCATTGAAAAGTTAGACATTCCCCAAGTTGAAAAAGAAAGACTATTAAAAGCGGCGGATTTGCGGGCGGATCGGATTGCAGAATTTGTGATTTTAACTCAAAATCAATTTTTTCCAACCTGTCAGGAA
This sequence comes from Candidatus Obscuribacterales bacterium, assembly GCA_036703685.1. Taxonomy (GTDB): domain Bacteria; phylum Cyanobacteriota; class Cyanobacteriia; order Cyanobacteriales; family Microcoleaceae; genus Planktothrix. The sequence continues at coordinate 1,845 of DATNRE010000169.1, read as the reverse complement.
TACGCCCCTCAAGTTCTGACCTTGCTAAATTTAGAAACTCAAATTTTACCCGAAGAAACAACCTTTCAATCCGGGGGAGTTAACTATGGTTGGTATCGAGTTGAGGCCTATTATATGGCTGATCATTTAACCCTAAATTTAGAACAAGTCACGGAATTTTTAACGGTTTTTGCCGATCGCCTAGCAACTTGGGCAGAAGAAAAAGGGTTACTCAAACAAAATAGTAGCCCAACTCGTGAAGCCTTTACTCATTATTTAGAGCAGTATTTAGAGATTTGGGGGTTAACAGCATTACCCCATAAATTTCCTGATGAACTAGCGGCTTATACGGAGGCAAAAGTTACGAATCAAGCGATTTGTTCTTTAAGTTCTGGGGAATTTTCTGCCGAAGATCAATTAGATTCGGTAGTATTGTTTAAACCCCAACAATATAGTAATAAAAATGCGTTAGGAGGAGGTAGAATTAAACGAGGAATCTCAAAAATATGGGCTTTAGAAATGTTATTACGTCAGGCCTATTGGTCTGCCCCGGCGGGAAAATTAGAAGACAAACAACCGGTTTTTCTGTATATTTTTCCCGCCTATGTTTACTCACCCCAAACTGCTAAGGCGGTGAAAGTATTAACGAATACTTTAAAAAGAATGAATCTTTGGGAGGTTCGTAAACATTGGATTGATGCTAATTTGCAAATTGACGGTTTACAAACCTTAGCTTGGCGCGAAGAAGATGAACCAGAAGCAGGACGGTTTGCAAAGCATCAATATTCCGTTCAAGACTTGCCATTTATGGCGATTAATTACACAACAACCATGGGAAAAACCGTAACGGATGCTTGGGTAGAACCGGCATTTTTAGCCCTTGCTTTGCCCCGGCTTTTAGGGGTAAAAGTCGTAGCTACCACCAGTCCAGATCCGCTTTATACCAGTGATCAAGAGTTTCTGGAAACCGTGAAATTAGACGGCATTGCTGGGTTTTGGAATCTACTTAGTTTAGATTCATCTATTCGTTTAGATGGCTTAGAAACGGCCTTAGAACGCTTGTTAATTGCCTATAGCATTCACTTAGATAATCGGAGTGCTAAACCCGATGCCCGTTGGCAAGCGTTTAATGGCACGGTGAGGGATTTAGCCACCAATGTGTTGAATATTTTTGCGATCGCCAATGAGGGATTTCGGCGTGATAAACGAGAACCCTATAGCAATGAAATTGATCGCTATTGGCAGTTTGCTCAAATTTGGTCAAAAGGAGATGATGTTATGGAGAAAACCATGGAGTTTACACAAGATTTAGTCGCAAAATATCGCAAGTTCTATCAAGTCAATGTCAAAGAGTCCAGTCATGCGATTTTGTTACCAATTACTAAAGCTTTGGAGGTGATTTTATCGAGTCCTAATGATATTGATCCCCAAGATTTAATCTTTCAAGGGGCTGGACAATTGCACGATGCGTTGGATCGTCAAGAAGTCTATAAACGCCCCTTAATTGCAGATAAATCCGTGGTGGATTATGCCCTGCGTCAACAACAGGAACTTGAAGCCATTCATGGGTTTATGACAACCTTTGTGGAGGAGGTTTTTTTAAAGCAATATAAAGGCGATCGCGCCCTGCTTCAAGAAAACCGAAACCGCATCAAAGCGGGGGCAGAATTTGCTTACCGTTGGTTGGCATTACAAGATAAACAACAACAATCTCAAGTCCAAAAATAACCCTTTCAAGGAGATGATACCATGGCAATTCTCGAAACCATTAAACCTCAATTTCATGTCAATATTCCTCCTTTTGCTTCTAGCAAATATATCCACTTCTTAATGCTGCGCCACAGCCAATCGTTCCCAGTATTCCAA
>DATNRE010000168.1:0-4369 GCA_036703685.1 Candidatus Obscuribacterales bacterium | reverse complement strand
CGAATCCAGCTTCCGAGCCAGCTTCTGTGGCTAGTAATAAAACAGTCTCCATGATGTTCTTCTCATAAATGCGCGGCTGAGTATCTAACCTTTAATTAGGAAGGTCAGACTTGAGCCTGGGCTATCTTCCAATCGGAATTTTCTGGGAATCTAAGCCGTGAATTGGCTTTGCTACTTCACAAGCTCGGATATCCAAGATTATTTAACTAACTCAGCCCCTAATAATTTTTCTAAAATTTGGCGACTGAGCGGTTCAACCTGTTGCTCTAGTGCTTGTAGAGCCTGTTGTTTTTCCTGCTCGATTTCTTGAGCCGCTTTTTCTCTGACTTTTTGCGATTCTTGCAGAGCTTCTGCTACTTTCTCAGAGGCATTTTTCTGAGCTTGGGCTTGGGCATCAACAATAGTCGCTTGAGCTTTTTTACGAGTTTCTGCTAACTCTAATTCATACTGACGGGCTAATTTTTCAGCTTTAGCCAGACGTTCTTTGGCGCCCGATTCCCGTTCGCGGATATAATCTGCGCGTTCATCAATTGCCTTTCCTAACGGTTTATAAAAAACCTGGTTTAAAATTGCTGCAAGGATTAGGAACTGGACTGCCATTAAAGGCAGGGTTGCATCCAGATCAAAAAGTCCTCCTTCTTTGGCAGCCTCTTCAACCGCAAATAGAATTGTCCCGTACATTATTGTCCCTTGAAGAGTTGCATTAAAGATGGATTTTAGACTTAAATTTCAGAACCCTGAAACCTAAAACCTAAAATCCATGTTTTGGATTACTGTTTAGGCGAAGGGGTTAGCAAACAGTAAGACCAGAGAAACGACTAAACCGTAAATGGTCAGGGCTTCCATGAAGGCTAAACTTAACAGTAAAGTTCCGCGAATTTTACCTTCAGCTTCGGGTTGACGAGCAATCCCTTCTACAGCTTGACCTGCCGCATTTCCTTGACCAATTCCAGGGCCGATCGCGCCTAAACCAACGGCTAAAGCAGCAGCAATAACGGAAGCAGCGGCAACTAATGGATCCATGATAATTTTCTTCCTTCTAAATACAAAAGAGTTAACAAACAATCGGTTAGACAAATGTGAAATCAATCCTGATCAGCATTGCTCAACTTAGGAGTTTTGAAGAAAATACTTTTCTTCTTTGTCCCGTTACAAATGCTAGATTTTTGAGATGGATTGGAGTCCCCAAAACGCTATTTTACCAATAAAGGGGATCAAGTTTAACCCCGGGGAACATTTTAGAAAAATTCCGAGCTAAGACAATCAATCTTAAAGTCTTGATTTCTTTCCCTAGTCGTGATGATCTCCGCCATGTCCTTCTAGGGCTTCACCAATATAGTTCGCCGCTAGGGTCGCAAAAATCAGGGCTTGAATGGCGCTCAAGAATAAACCCAAAACCATTAACGGCAGGGGAATAAACAGAGGTACCAGGAACACTAAGACCGCCACCACCAGTTCATCCGCTAAAACGTTACCAAACAAACGGAAACTCAGGGAGAGGGGTTTGGTAAAATCTTCAATCACTCGGAATGGAGCGAGGAAGGGAACGGGTTTAGCGTAGTCAGCAAAATAACCGAGTAGGCCTTTTTTGCTAATTCCGGCGTAGAAATACGCTAAAGAAGTTAACAGGGCTAAGGCAACGGTAGTATTGATGTCGCTGGTCGGAGCGGCTAATTCTCCCGAGGGAAGTTCGATCAACTTCCAAGGCAGCAAAGCACCTGACCAGTTGGAGGTGAAGATGAATAAGAACAGTGTTCCGACAAAGGGAACCCAAGCACGATATTCTTTTTCCCCGATTTGGTCTTTGGCCAGATTGCGAATGAATTCTAGGACGTACTCCATAAAATTCTGCATTCCACTGGGAATTCGCTGTACCTTGCTACTAGCAAGCACCGAGGCGATAATCAGCAAGCCGATCACAAACCAGGAGGTCAAGAAAATCTGACCATGGAGTTTGAAACCGCCGATTTCCCAATATAACTGCTGGCCAACTTCTAAATTGGCGAGGGGAAGATAATTAAAGTTGTTTAAGATAGTCAGCATTTCCATCTTGAGTAGGCTTCCTCTACAGATTGAGGACTGGAGGATTCCAAAAACCGCGTGACCTACTTCGGCTCAGGGGTGAACGTTGTCTTGATGACATAGAGGATGAGAGCCAATTTATAGGTGAGAAATCCTAAAAAAATCGGTAGAATCTTTAGCTGTTCCCATTGACTGGCTACAATGATTAAAAGCGCGAAGACACCGAGCCGATTCTGGCTAAGTTTTCCTTTTTCTCGGCCGATTTTCTCTACATCTTTGCCTAGCATCCGCAAGTAGACTACACTCACCATCGCCCCTAGCAAATAGTTGAGGGCAATTTCCAAAGGATAGAAACAGCAAACCACAGCAAAAATGACCCCGGCACTGGCGATCGCGATCAGTAACACCTCTTGCTGCAACTGATAATACTCTCGCATGGAAGGGTCGGGTTCTATAGTCAGCTTAGAACCGGATTCTACTGTTTCCTCTGGGTTTGTCATAGGTACTTGGACAGGTTCACCAATTTTCAGTTCAGTCACAACTGCTTAATCCGAAATCCGAAATCGACAGTTCTAACTTTCCCCAAGTTCACGCACAAAGCGCATAACACGCTCTGCAAGCCACTATGAATAATATCATGTTGTGGCAACAGCACTTCAAACAAAATTAATTTTGCTCACCAATTGTAGTAAGCCCTTCAGGGCTTTCTTACTTTCTTAACCATAAACCAACAACTCCCCTAATTATCCAATGCGGCTTGAATATTCTGTTTAAGTGTGGTAACGACGTCCTCGATGGCGATTTCTTGAGCATTGTGGCTGGCTCGTTCGACCAACTCCACTTTACCCGATTTGATGGAACGTCCGGTGACAATCCGATAGGGAATGCCAATCAGATCGGCATCTTTGAATTTTACTCCGGCCCGTTCATTCCGATCATCAAGCAGGGTTTCAATTCCGGCTTGATTTAATTCCGTATAGAGTTTTTCGGCAATTTCCACCTGTTGATCGTCGCTAATATTAGGAATAGCAATAATCACTTGATAGGGTGCGATCGCCACCGGCCAAATTATCCCATCCTTATCATAGGACTGTTCCACGGCCGATTGGGCTAACCGAGATACCCCCACCCCATAACATCCCATAACTAAGGGTAATTCTTCCCCCTGTTCATTGCTAAAGGTTGCTCCCATGGCCTGGGAATATTTAATCCCCAATTGGAAAATATGACCGACTTCAATTCCTCTAGCACTCTGTAAAATTTGTTCAGGGTCATGAACAGCACGATCGCCTTTTTGAGCTTTTCTAAGATCTACAATACGCTTAGGTAAGGTAAATTCTTTGCCCCAATTGGCCCCCACAACGTGATATCCTGACTCATCCGCCCCGGTGACAAAATTCTTTAATTCAACGGCGGTTTGATCCACCAGTCTTAAAAACTTAGACTCAAGTTGTTCTCGATGGGTAATATAACTATCTTCTAAACCCGGAGAAATATAGCCTAACGGCAAGGGTTTTGTTCTCCATTTTTCCTGGGTTTCTTCATCAGGAACCGTTAAAGATAATATCGTTTTTGCCTTAAATTCAGAAGCTAATTTGGTTAATTCATTTTGCAATTTAACTTCATTTACCTCCTGATCACCCCGAATACTAATTAAAACTAAAACCGTTGTGCCATTATCATAAACCACTTGATACAGAACATTTTTAACAATTTGAGTCGGGGAACAGTTCAAAAACTTGGATAAGGTGGCAATAGTGTTAGTATTAGGTGTTTCTAACTTTTTATATTCGGTAAAGCCAGAAATTTCAGCATCAACCGGATGGGATACGGCTTTTTCCGTATTAGCTGCATATTTCCCATCTTCAGTATAGAGAACTTCATCTTCTCCCGCTTCTGCTAATACCATAAATTCTTGAGAACCACTTCCCCCAATGGCTCCCGAATCCGCTTCTACCGCTCGATATTGTAACCCACAACGAGTTAACATATTACGATAGGCCCGATCCATATCTCGATAGGTTTTCTTCAAACTTTCTTCATCGCTATGGAAAGAATAACCATCTTTCATAATAAATTCCCGACCCCGCATTAAGCCAAACCGAGGGCGAATTTCATCTCTAAATTTTGTTTGAATTTGATATAAATGAAGGGGTAATTGTTGATGGGAACGGATCATTTCTTTCGCAATAGTTGTAATGACTTCCTCATGGGTTGGCCCTAATGCTAATTCCCGCTTCCGGCGGTCGGTGAGGGAAAACATAATGCCCTCCGCTTTGGTATAGGTATCCCAGCGTCCCGACTCGCGCCAAAGTTCGGCGGGTTGGACTTGGGGCAGTAGACATTC
>DATNRE010000167.1:0-4985 GCA_036703685.1 Candidatus Obscuribacterales bacterium | reverse complement strand
AAACGCTAGGTTCGCCCCATAAACTCAAATGGTATCCCGACACAATCCCATCAAATTTAGAATAATCAAAAGGCTGTGTTGACCCGCAGGTAAATTGTTGCATTAGCTAACTGCTCCCCCTGCTACCCAACCGCCAGAGAAGGCGTGATAAACCATTCCCGTTGAGGTATCTTTCCAGATTTCCCTATCAGAATTAGGGGTTTTGGTTAGGGTGTCCGGCGTTGAGGTATGGAGTCGCATTCTGGTGTCTGTTTCAACCCAGGCTGTGCCATTGTAAAAATAGCTGATTACTGAATCGTAAGTATTGACAGCATTATTCTCTTGGTAGAGCCAACGGGTTCCTGTAGCCGCTCCTCCCGTGGGCGTGGTGTTGGCAACTACTTCAGAATCCCTAGATAGAAACCACCTCCCTCCCCCGGTCGCAGTCCAACAACTCTTACTATTAACCGTAGCGGTAGATGCTTTTTCTAATCCTAACCAACACTTTTCAGTTAATGCCCAAAATATAATTCCATCTTCTAAGTTAGTAACATCCAGCGCCACGATTGCAGCGATGTTTGCTTGAACAGCCATGTGCATAATTAATAATTCCTTAAATAGCAGCCACAGTTAAGTTTAACAAAATAGAGCCATATCCCGGTTGAGGTACATTCCATGTTCCAATATCTCCCGAGTTCCAATTATCAATCCCCTCGGAGTTCCACAATAAATTCAAGGGGACATCTGAAACCAGAGAATCTAATTTAGATCCTGACTGCAAGAAAACCTTAGTTTGCAACTGCCACGGATAGCCCCGTTCAACTCTGGCATTAACCAAGAATGGTCTAATGGTTAAATAGCCATCGGTTGCCAATAAATTAGAAGCTATCCCACCAATAACCATGTAATCGGTTTCGGGATTTAAAAGTGGCGTTAGGGTGTTTTCAACCTTAACGTTTATTGATTGAGCTAGAGCCATATTTATTGATTATTAGAATTACTTATATTGTAATTCGTTATTTGACTAAATTTTGGTACTAGACAAAACTCGATCAGTAATGCTACCATAATAAAATATTCCCTTTAAAAAGGGTTGTGATTGCTTCTTAGTACGCTTTTCGGTCTGAACAACACAAAGGAGCGTACTTGAGAGTAGTTTAAAAAAACAGAATTAAAAACCGTGTGCCTGGTAACTACACGGTTTTTTTGTTTCAGGTAAGTTGAGATTGATCAAGCCAAAGCATCTACAACTAATCAACCTCTTTTTGTACCAATTCCTTAAACGCCTTCCCCGGTGAAAATATCGGGGCTGTTGTTGCGGGGATACTAAGAGCTTCTCCCGTACTAGGATTCCGTCCCTCCCGTGCTTTTCGTTCCCGGGATTCAAACGAACCAAACCCCACTAAAGCCACTTTTTCGTTATCAGCAACCGCCTCCATGATTGAGTCTAATGTTGCCGTAATAATTTCGTTTGCTAATTTTCTGGTGGTCTTCGTTCTTTCCGCTACGTCCGCCACCAAGTCGCCTTTGTTCATATTCTTTGATACTAACAACAATTAAATACTAACATAAAATAACCTTTCATAGTCAATGTTGTTGGTCTAATTTATTACACCCTCTTATTAATTCGTGTTACAATATAGTCTTAGAATCCCACGGGGGAGATATACGAGATTAGCACCCAATACTATTGATTAAAAACAATGAGTGTTCAAGATCTTGAAGATTCTGTTGTGGCACTAGAAGACTGGCTTAAACCTCAGTTTCTAGGTAGGCGGTCGGTATTCGTAGATCCTCCCAAAATCCAGAAGGAATTAAGTATTTCTGAGCCAGTTTTCTGGTATTGCATATTTGCACTGAGGGAGCGACAGGTTATTGGTTTTGAAGAAAAAGGGAAACTAGGGCTGTACCCCGCATCCATTATTATCAAAGAGGCGGAATGCTAACCCAGATTGACGAAATCTCCTACCTTGCCGAATTAATAAAGGCAAAGGAATTGGCAAATGGAAACAAAAAGACTCTTATCAAGGGATTGATATTAGTTGGATCTGGGATTAAACCCAATGGGATTCTAATTAAAGAAGTCCCATTGTATGACGATGTTTTGGTGGACTGGATAGAAAACTTTAGACAACTCTATCCCCAATATTTTAACGCCGTTCATCCGGCTTTTGTTTGGATATCAGGTATTGTTTTTCAGGAGTTTTCGGGTTAAAATATTGAAAGGTATCAGGACAATTATCTCCTACAGCTAACTTTAGTCGGTTAGCTTTTTTGATGTTATTAAAACCGTTAGGGTGCAAGTCGAGCTTTTCCGAGTCGGGTTTGTTCATACCATTTGGCAATCCCCGGAACCCATTCTTGAGTATGGGGCCAGATTAAATCACAAAGCTGTTGAATCTCTATCTGAGCATCTCTCTTTGAACGCAAGTCCAGAAAGTGCAACAAAGCCCGGAGTGTGAAGCTAACCACAAAATGCTGACGATAATCAAAGGGGATTTTCCCCCGGGCGTGTTCCTCAGACATTCCGCTATCAATATCAGCTTTATAGCGTTTAGCGGCTTCTAAGCACCAATCCAAATCCCTCTGACGTTGTTCGGGGGAGTAGTGGTATTTCTTGCCTTGGCGATCGCTATAATTTCCTACTGGGCGTAAATAAAAAGCTTCTTCAATATCCAATTTTCCTTCAGCTACTGCTAATACTTTCCCAGATGCAAACCTGTAGGACGAAACATCAAAACTTATTCCTACCCTGTGAGTTCTAGCTTGCTGTACAACACTATGGGGGAAGTAACCACAACCCAGGACAATCTGACAATGTTCTAACGGCCCATAATGTCCCCGTTCCCCTGCCAATAATCTCTTAACGATGACCTCCCCCGCTTTTTCTTCTGGCGGCCAAGAGTCTCGTTCGTCAAAAACAAAATTACCCGAATAATCTTGGTGCATTGCTGCGTAAATAACTTGCTGAGGGTTGGGTGTTTTGGAAATAACTTCTACGCGAAATCCGTTCATATTGCCAGGGTTAAATGTTTATTACTTAATAATAAATCATTTGATTAGTAGATATACAATCACAACTTTTAAGTTAATTAAAATATAATATAAATATCCCCTGCGATGTATTCAGCATCCAGGGGAGTGAGTTAGCTCGGTTGGGTAATTAGGCTTTAAGTGATTGAGCCTCCCTTTCTTCCCATTCCCTGATGTATTCGTCCATATCTACGTTTTCAAGTAAAAGAGATGGTTGCCATTTCCGAGAAAACATCATTTCCAACCAGTCCGGGTTTTTGGCATTCTGCCAATCAAAAACCGTCCCAACTCCCGATGTTTCAGCCCACTCTGCGGCGGTGAAAGACTTGGCTAATTCCTCACAATAGATCCGTCGTCTCTCGTCAAGGTTTAGCCGTTCCCCTCCCCACGCCTCGCGAATATCGTCAACCGTTGACCGTTTGGCTGTGGCTGTAAGATAAGCGATCGCTATAGGGTTCTTTTCTTCAGCCGAGTAGTGGACAACAGAAAGGAAGTCATCGACGCTAACAGTCAAAGCCTTACTCGCTCCTGACTTACCAGAGCGTGTTACCCTAACCTCGGACTGGTATTCTGTGAAACCCTTACCTACCAGGGCTTTATAGGCTTTTCCTTTTCTAGTGGTAATCCGTGAAAGCCAGTTGCTTGCGTACCCTAAAGCGGTTGAAATACTGGAGAGGTCAATTCTAAACTCTCCATCAGGCATCTGATAGGTGTCAATCCTGAGACATCCCATCAGATCAACGGTCTTTTTATCTGCGTAAATGATTTGACTTTCTTCCATTGTGGTACTCCGTGAAACAATTACAGCGCAGGGGTTTTAAGACTTCAGAGCGGAAAGTGGTAATTTGTGAAAACACCACCTTCCGCTCTGATCAATCGTTAGTGATGACACTCACCCAAGCCATCAGATCCCAAGTCCGACCAACTGCCTAACAGGTTGCCTTCACAGTCAGCTTTATCTGTAATCGTTGAATCAGCCATACACGGAGCCACAGCAACCGCAATAGAGAAAACCGCCAATGAGACGGCAATGACTTTTGACGCAAAATTTGAGAACATAAAGCAAGCCTCTTAGAAGGTTAACCACTAGGGAGTCCGGTCAAGTTCGCCCTAGTGGTTTAATTTTAACACACATTCTGCATAGATGGGTATATAATAAGTATACGCAACCCACGGAGCAACTATGAGAAAAATCACCGCTACTATTCCAGACGTATTTGACGAAAGGTTAAGGGAGATTGCTAAACAGGAGGGGCGAACCCTGTCTAATCTTGTCTCAATGGCAATAGAGACGTTTCTCAGGAACTATAAACCCATTGAAAAGTAAAAGTAGAAGATTTAAAACAATATGCAAAAAGCATTGATAGACAAGATGGGAACCGGAAAAAGTGATGTCCAGGTGATGATTGAGAAGGATAAAGACAACGGAGTCTACATCTTTACCTTCGCAGCATCAAATGGCTGGCACGATATCTATGAGATGGTAGGGAGGTTTTATCTTGGGGTTGGAGAGGATCATATTGAATCCTACGAAGTTGACAAAACCTCAAATAAATGGGCAAAACTTTTAATCGTCAAAGTCCCTGTCCCCTGGACATCTGATGAGAAGGAAATGGGCTTGATTCATGAAATCCTCAACCATTGGTTTCAGATAGAGCGATGGAAGACCTTTAGCTTTTGCCCCGTCAATTTTGACTTAACCCTAACCTCCTATTGTCAGGAAGATCGAAAGGATAATCTAGCACTAAAAAACTCAGTCCCAGATTATTTTAAAAAGGTCGATGGTCTTTGGGGTCAACAAAATAAAAAGTTAGAGGTTAAGGCGGGTGAAGTTGTCAAGTACGAAATAAGCTACCGAATGGACTAACCACAAATTCCCAACAAGTCAACGTTAAGAGATTACCAATGGATAAAAAGATGCCTGACTACGATCACGTCGCGCCGTTCAAAGATGGTCACGTTTCCTGGGTTGA
>DATNRE010000166.1:0-2826 GCA_036703685.1 Candidatus Obscuribacterales bacterium | reverse complement strand
CCCATCAGTTGTACAAATTTCCGACTAATCGCTAATCCTAAACCCGTGCCTTCTTGGGCTTCTTTTCCTGCCTGGGTTTGGGTGAATGCTTCAAAGAGTTTAGGTAATTCTGCCTGGGCAATTCCTACACCCGTATCGCGGATTTTGAAATTGATCATGACAATATCCGTTGAGTCTTCTTCCTGAAAAACCGTTAAAGTAATTCCCCCTTCTGGGGTGAACTTAATGGCATTACTGAGTAAATTAATTAAGACTTGACGTAATTTGACTTCATCGGTGCAGATATAGCGAGAAACAGTTTCACTCCGTTGAAAGATTAGTATTAATCCGGCATTAATGGCTTTTAAATTGAGCATATCTTCTAAATCATCTAATAACCGATACAGGTCAAAATGAGTTAGATTTAGGCTGGTTTTTCCGGCTTCTATTTTAGATAAATCCAGAATATTATTAATTAAGGTTAATAGATAATCACCACTCCGATAAATAATTCCGGCATTTTCATATTGATCAGAGGGAAGATTAGAGCTTCTGACCATTAATTGAGAAAAGCCTAAAATTGCATTCAAAGGCGATCTTAATTCATGACTCATATTCGCAATAAAGGTACTTTTGGCTTGATTGGCAACTTCGGCTTTTTCCTTGGCAATTACTAGCTCTACCGTGCGTTCTTTGACCCGATGTTCTAAGGTTTCAAAAGAGGTTTGTAACTGACTCGCCATCTGATTAAAAGAATCAGCCAAAGTTTCTAATTCATAAACCCCGTGAATTTCTATAACTTGACTTAGTTCACCCTTAGCGATCGCCCGACTCGCTTGACTTAATTTTTGAATCGGTGTAGTAATTAAATTTGAGGCAATAATTCCTAATCCTGTAGCAATTCCTAAAGTCAATAAACAAAGTAAAATTGTGATTTTGGTGTTGGCATTAATTTTTCCCATAAAGTCAGACTGGGGAATCGCAGTCACCAGCAGCCAATCTAAACCATATTGATCTTGATAAGGTACAACTTGGGTAAAGAGTATGTTTCCCTTAACAGGGACTTGAAAGTGTAAATCCGTTTGAATTTGGCTTAAATCTTGGTATTGCTGTTTCAGATGAATCGCGATCGCCTTTGTCCATCCATTCTGACTTTCAGTCGCAGGTAAACGAGCAAGCGGTTTATTGCTCAGATTTACAAAAGGACGCTCCAATGTCGATGTGGCGACGAGATCACCAGAATGCTCTATGATAAAGCTTTGTCCAAATGGCGAGAATCGTAATTGACTTAAAAAAGTGCTAATATCCGACAACATTAAACTAGAGTTAAAAACACCCTGAAATTTTCCATCCCCATCGAAAATAGGAAATACGGCATTGATAGTCAATGATGGAGCAATTTTGGAAATATTAATTTTTGACCAAGTTTGTTTTTTAACGACTTTAGCCTGTAGATACCAGGGTGCTACCGTATGATCAACAGGCACTGAATAAGTATGTTTGCGACGCTTACCGTCTTGATCAACTAAATATTGATTCTGTATTTTTTTCTGTGTAGAACTCACTTCATATAAGAAAAGTGTGCCAATCTGGATATCTTTTTCCGCCGTTAATTTTTGGGCTAGTTCAACAAATTCTTGGTTGATGATCCGTCCATAACCAATTTGTTTTCCCTGTGCATTAATATATGAAGTGATCGCCAATCTTGGAGCTAAATTAATTTGTTCCCATAAGTGCTGACGGATTAACTCAAAGTCCTTGATATTTAGGCGACCCTCTTGAGTGGCACGATAATTAACTGCGATGGTTTGCTGTGAAGTTTGTAGGGATGTATTAAGGTGATCCTGTACTCGATTGGTTGCCTGATTCATTAACTGATCCGCCATATTTTCTACCGCTTCTTGTCCACTGCGATAGGAAAGATAACCTACCAATCCCACAGCACCCACAATTTGCAGCACAAAGGGAACAATTAACACCAATCTCAGGGGAATTTGTCTGTTTTTTTTAGCCGTAGTAGGGCGAGAGTTAATCACGATTAATCCCAAGTTTTACTAAATCAATTATCTGTTCAAATTGAAATTTATGCACTAGATTTTTAAGCCGTTGTCTTAAATAAGTTTCTGTTTCTGGAATTTCTCCAATTAATTCTATCACAGCTTGACTATCGGCTTCACTTGACGCTTGATAGAGTTGATTTATCCAGTCCTGAGACATCATTGTTAAATCCTCATTCATCAACTCATTTTCTGAGTTTATATCTAAAATAGGCTGTAGTTCTGCATAGATATATTTCACCCCTAAATGTTGAACTAAAACCTCAAAAATCCGATCTTCTGTGAAGGGTTTTCTCATAAAATCATCACAACCCGCCGATAATACAATGGCTTTTTCTTCTTCTAATACACTAGCAGTTAGAGCAATTATAGCCGTAGCATTGCCTTTTGTCGTTGATTTAATATATTTAGTCGCTTCATAACCATCCATCACGGGCATCCGCATATCCATGAAGATTAAATGGGGTTCCCATTCTTCCCATATTGCGATCGCTTCTTTTCCATTCTCTGCTACTTTGACTTCAAATCCCAAGGGTTCTAAAAGTTTAATTAATAATAGACAATTAATTTCTTTATCATCAACCGTGAGAATTTTATAAGTCGGTTGACCCGGAGCCAAACCCCATACTTTTTGTCGGGTTTTTAGGGATTCATCGTTGATATTATGACCCGGTTTAGCTTGAATTTGAAATAAGAAGGTTGTACCCTGACCTAGTTGACTTTCTACAGTAATATCTCCTCCCATCAGTTGTACAAATTTCCGACTAATCGCTAATCCTAAACCCGTGCC
>DATNRE010000165.1:0-8803 GCA_036703685.1 Candidatus Obscuribacterales bacterium | reverse complement strand
TGCCTATTCTGACCTAGCAGCAATAGAAAATACCCAGGAGAATTTAACAGCAGCCATCGCTTGTTATCAACGGGCTTTAATTGTTCGTCAACAACAGACCTACCCCCAACATTGGGCAACGACAAATAATAATCTGGGGAGTGCCTATTCTGACCTAGCAGCAATAGAAAATACCCAGGAGAATTTAACAGCAGCCATCGCTTGTTATCAACGGGCTTTAATTGTGCGTCAACAACAGACCTACCCCCAACAATGGGCAACGACAAATAATAATCTGGGGAATGCCTATTCTCAACTCGCCTCTGAAGTTCAGGGGTCAGCACAACAAAACCTGTATGATCAGGCTGTTAATTGTTATCGACAAGCGTTAATAGTTCGTCAACCCAAAATATTACCTCTGGACTGTGTACGAACAGGACGCAATTTCGGGAATTTAGGGTTTAAAATTGGGAACTGGGAATGGGGAGTGGAGGGCTATGAATGGGCGATGAAAGCCGTAGAAAATAGTCGCAGTCGGGCGCAAACCGATCAACAGCGTCAAGAGATTTTAGCCGCCGCCATTGGGGTTTATGCAAATGCGATTCAATGTTATATTAATTTGGGGAATTATCAACAGGCATTATTGACCGCAGAGCGATCGCGGTGTCGGCAGTTAGCGGATTTATTTGCCAGTAAGGATCTCTATCCTAATGCGGAAGTTCCCCCGGAATTGGTGGCGGAATATAATGTTTTGAAACAAAAGATGAATCAGTTAGAGCAAACACCCCCACCGAATACGCCGGAAAATCCCTCAAAAACTGGTCAACTCTCCCCCGAAACTTTAGCAGAAATTGAACAATTAGAAACCAAAAGAAAGCAGCTTTGGCGAGAAATTCGCAGTCATGATCCGGTATTAGCGGGTCAAATTGAAGTCGATGTGATTCAGTTAGCAGAAATTCAGCAGTTAATTCAGGATGATGTCACCGCTATTGTTAGTTTTTATAGTACCAATGATCAAACGTTTGCCTTTGTGTTGCGGCGGAGTGACCTAACCCCCCTAACCCCCCTTCCCTGCCAGGGAATGGGGGAACAATTTGACTCGTCTGTGCTTTCTAACTTCCCACTTGTTTCTAACTCCCCTCGCCTCGCAGGAGAGGGGTCGGGGGAGAGGTCTTACTCCCTAACCCTCCACACCTGCGATGGTCAAGGATACAAAACCCTGCAAAATTGGATCTTGCAAAATTGGTTAAAACCTTATGTCGAAAACAAGAATCAATGGCGGCAAAATATGGGAAAATTTCTCACCGAACTTGCCGAAAGATTGCAAATTAATCAATTAATTGATCACCATTTACAGGGAATAGAAGAATTAATTATTATTCCCCATTTATATCTCCATCAAATGCCCTTTGCAGCTTTACCGTTGAATCTCAATTCTATTATTCCCAGTGGCGAAACCCAAACCGCGAAAACTCGTCAAATGGTCTTTCCTGAGCCGATTTCCAGCAGTTATACCGAGTCAGAAAACAATACAGAATTACCGGAATATTTAAGCGATCGCTTTCGTTTAAGAGTAGTTCCCAGTTGTCAAATATTAAAATATTGTAGCGATCGCCATCTGGTTTCCAAATACGATCAATTAGGAATTGTGGAAAATGCCACCGGAGATTTATTCTATACAGAAAAAGAATGTCAAGAGTTAGCCAAACGTTATCAAGTTAACGAAGAATATCATCTTAAAAAGGAACAAGCTACCCAAGATAATTATATCAAATTAGCGAAAAAAGTCAAGCGGTTACATTCAAGTCATCATGCTAATGCAGACTTAAATAATCCTGAAAATTGTAAATTAGTTTTAGCAGAAAAAGCCGAACTAAATTTAGCCACAATTTTTACCTTACGGTTTCCAGAGCTATTTGATTTATTTTTAAGCTGTTGCGAAACTAATTTAACCTTAACTCCAATTACCGATGAGCCTTTATCCTTAGCCGCAGGTTTCCTATCAGCAGGGGCGCGAAATGTTGTGAGCACGTTATGGGCGGTTAATGATCAAGCTACGTCGGTATTTACTATTTTATATTATCACTATCTCGACCAAGGAAAAACCCGCCCAGAAGCCTTAAGATTAGCGCAACTTGATTTAAGAAGTTGTCAAAATCTGGAAGCATTAAAAAATTCAATCTCAGAAAATCCTTTAGAGCGCTTAGGAGAAAAAGGAAATAACCCTAAAAATAGTTATGAGGTAAAATATCCCTATGCTAGTCCTTACTATTGGGCGGGTTTTCTTTCCCAAGGTTTAGCTTAATCAGGACTTACCGAAGCAGGCTATATATAGCGTGATCGCCCTAAAAAGTCCTAATTATTTATTTTCCCCCCAATGTTGGGGCTGGTGGCTAGATGGCTTGAAATGTATACTGTTTAGGATTGATCAGCAATTTTAGAGACTATTTCTCAAGCAGCAATATTTGCCCCCTAAATCCCCCAAAATTGGGGGACTTTAAGAAACCTATTTTCAGATTATCAGTTAGGGAGCGAGGACGCTCGGACTAGGTTTTTAATGATGAAGGTTTCTTCTTTATTAATATCCAGTCGGGAGTTTGATCGATTTTTTTAACATTGTTTAACTCTAGTTTTTTCAAGGTATTTTCTTTCAATAATAAATAGGGTTGATCTAGGGTTTGCCATTTATCTTTCAGGGTCGCATCATCAACAGCATGGATATGGCGATCGCTATAAAAATTCAACGACGGCCGCCCAGACTTATGACCCATATAAATTTCTTCTCCCGGGGGTGTTCCCTCCCGCACAATTGTTGCTACGGGTTTAACCGCAAAATCTTCATTTAACTCCCAAACCCAATAATTAGAAGTGAAAAATAACAATAAAGATACATAGGTTCCCCAAAATAAAACTAACAAAAATTGTCGATCCTTTTGGCTAATTAAAACCGCCACAAAAGACATTGTTAACATGAACGCTCCCAGGGTAAATTGTAAATCTCTTTGGGCGATAAAGTTACTATTAACCCAAGAAAACATCCCGCCAAAATAACAATATCCTACGGCGGAAATCATCGCTAATAGAATAAACAGGGGTAAGAGTTGATCCGGCGTCGGTTTAACAAAATGTTCATACTTGCCTCGCCCGACTTTTCCCAATTTCCATAACCCAATATCCCGATCGCCTTCCTTCCAAACCTCCGCCAAATATCGCCCCACCGCTAACGCCAAAACTGGATAAATTGGTAAAACATACCAGGGTAATTTAGTCGTCATCAAGGAAATTGCAGCAAAATAAATTCCAGACCAAACTATAATTAATTTAGCCCAACTTAAATTCCGATTTTGCCAAGCTAATCGTAATCCCTGGGGCAAAAATAATAGCCAGGGCCAGCCATATTTTAAAAGTTCTAATAGATAATACCAAATCGGCCCCGAGTGGTTCTCAACGGGTTTGAGAATACGTTGTAAAGATTGATCAACTAAATTTCCCTGAATAAATCCCTGTCCATAATAAATCCATTGCGCCCCATACCAAACACCGACCGGGACTAAACCAAACCCTAAACCCAACCATAAATAGGGACTGGTTAATAACCGGGGCGTGTCCCACAAGAGGAAGAAAAACGCGATCGCCCCTAATAATAATCCTAAGAAAATTCCCTTAGTTAAACATAATAATCCAAAGGCAATTCCCGACCCTAAAGCAAATCTTAAATCCCGTCGAGAACGTAACACACACCAAACTAAAACTAACCATAAAAATATTACTGTGCCATCTAACATCGCTAACCGTCCTTGACGGATAACAGGCATTAAAGTTAGATAAACTAAAGCTGAAAATAAAGCCGATGTGCGATGACGAAATAACTCTAAACCAATTCCATATAAAATAGGTACAGAAATCGCCGTTAATAAGGCAGAAGGAAGCCGCGCCATCCATTCATTTACCCCCCCAATTTGATAGGCAAAAGCCATTAACCAATGCACCAAAGGAGGCTTATTCAAATAGGGAATTCCATGTAAAGTCGGATGGAGCCAAGTTTGTTGTCCCCGGCCGATTTCCCGCGCCACTTGAGCCGCCAAACCCTCATCCCAGTCTCGCAGGGGGACGCCGCCTAAATGCAGTCCATAGAGGGTCAACGCCGCCACCAATAAACCCAAAACCCATAATAAATCCACCCAACGATCCACGGGTCGCATTTGGCGCAAAGGGCTATTCCCAGTAAAAATTTGACGTGACATAGTTTCGGTGTTAACTGTTGACTGTTCCCCAATTCCGCTAAAATTAAAAGTGTACCTTTTCGTGTTGAAAAACGGTTAGCGATCGCAATGGATGTTTTAGAAATTAAACGGGAAATCGAATTGTTGTCTGAGCGCCTGGGTAAAACCCAGGACTATCTTTGACCTGCCTGCACTTCAAGCTAAAATTCAAGATTTAGAGCAAGTTTGTGCCCAGCCCGACTTTTGGGATGAACAAAAAACCGCACAACAAACCCTTCAACAATTGAATGATCTTAAATCAATTGTGCAGCAGCAGGAACATTGGCGACAAGCTATTGAGGATACAAAAGCTATTTTAGAACTTTTGGAGTTAGAAACCGATGACTCCCTGTTAGAAGAAGCCACCACCACGGTTTCCCGACTTGATCGAGAATTTGATCAGTGGGAATTGCAACAACTGCTCTCGGGGATTTACGATCAACATGGTGCTATTTTAACCATTAATGCTGGGGCTGGGGGCACCGATGCCCAAGACTGGGCGGAAATGCTCCTACGGATGTATACCCGTTGGGGGGAAGCTCAAGGATATAAAGTCCATTTGACCGAAATTTCCGAAGGGGATGAAGCCGGAATTAAATCGGTTTCTTTGGAAATTGACGGCCGTTATGCCTACGGGTATTTAAAAGGAGAAAAAGGCACTCATCGTTTAGTTAGAATTTCACCCTTTAATGCCAATGGTAAGCGACAAACCAGTTTTGCTGGGGTGGAAATTATGCCGATTTTGGATAATTCTATTGAGTTAGATATTCCTGATAAAGACCTAGAAATTACCACCACTCGGTCGGGGGGAAAAGGCGGCCAAAACGTGAACAAAGTGGAAACCGCCGTGCGAATTGTTCATCTACCCACGGGAATTGCGGTCAGGTGTACCCAAGAACGTTCGCAGTTACAAAATAAGGAAAAAGCCCTAGCGTTGTTGAAGGCAAAGTTATTAATTATTGCTCAAGAACAACGGGCAAAAGCGGTGGCAGAAATTCGCGGAGATTTAGTCGAAGCGGCTTGGGGAAATCAAATCAGAAACTATGTCTTTCATCCCTATCAAATGGTGAAGGATTTACGCACTAATGAAGAAACCACGGCAATTCAAGATGTAATGGATGGCAAACTGGATGCTTTTATTCAAGCCTATTTACGTCAGGAACATCAACTCCTAGAACCCCAAACTGCCTAGATTTCAACCCACATTTATAAAGTAGAGACGTACCATGGTACGTCTCTACACTAATAAGTGATTAATAATTAATAATATTATGAATTAACTTTCGGTTTTACAACCTAATTTCAGCATTAAAAAGTTAATCCTAATCTATATAATACCAATGTTAAACAACTGTTACGCCCTGATTGTTGGAATTGCTAATTATCAAAAAATTAATCCTTTACCGTCAACGGTTTTAAATGATGCTAAGGATATTTATAGTTTACTCACCGAACCTTCATTCTGTGGTTATTTAATTGAAAATGTGATATTATTATTAAATGAACAAGCCACAAAATCAGCATTAACTCAAGCCTTAACGGATTTATCAACCCAAACAAACACAGAGTCAACGGTATTAATTTATTTCTCAGGACATGGGGGAAAAGTTGAATTTGGCCCTCATGCCGGAGAATATTTATTACCCGTTGATACGGTTTATACCTCCGGTGCATCCTTAGCAGAAACTGCCATTTCAGGAGTTCAATTCACAGAGGCATTAAGAGCTATTCCAGCGCGAAAATTAGTCGTTATTTTTGATTGTTGTCACTCTGGAGGAATTGGTCAACCCAAAGATCCAACAACACCGGAAATCAAAGGAGGATTACCGGATAATTATTATGATCAATTAGTTCAAGGAAAAGGGCGGGTAATTTTTGCTTCCTCCCGTGATACAGAACAATCCTATGTGACTACTGGCTCAAATAATAGCGTTTTTACTAAACATTTAATCGCCGGATTAAAAGGCGGAATTACTAGCAATGACGGATTAATTAGAATATTCGATATTTTTGAATATTTACAACCGAAAGTTACCGCCGACCAACCCAACCAACACCCGATTTTTAAATCTGATATTGAGGAAAATTTTCCCCTCACCCTATATTTAGGCGGACAAAAAGGAGTGAGTCCGGTTTCTCCGTCTGTGCAGGATGAATTCCGCTATGATGTTTATATTAGTTATGTGGATGAAGAACCCGACTCGACCTGGGTTTGGGATGTTTTAGTCCCGAAATTAGAAGCAGAAAACCTAAAAGTTGCGGTTTCAGGAGATGTGGATTTATTAGGGGTCGCACGGGTAATTAATATAGAAAGAGGTGTTAAGTTTTCTAAACGAACCCTTGTCATTTTATCGAATTTATACTTAGATAATAGTATGGCAGAATTTGAGAATGTTTTAGTTCAAAACTTGGGAATTAGAGAATGGAAAGCTCGTTTGGTTTGTGTACGAAAAGAGGACGTTGATCCGTCTAAACTTCCCGAACGCCTACAATTAGAAAAACCTCGGAAGCTGGACGATTCTCGACGCGGTGAACGGGATTTTAAACATTTAATTGACGAGTTAAAAAAACCGCTTCCGGGTCACACCGCATCGGGACTTTACGAATAATTGAAATAAATCAATAATTCTGTTATATTGTTGTTATAGACTTGTGATTAGTCGATCCTAACCCCTAGGGTTAATTAATAGTTTTTAGGGTAGGGATTGAAACGGTTAACACAAAACATCAGGGAAAGGCTATCTCAAAAGTGATCGCAAAATCATACGGAAAGTTCCTCTAATCATCAGGTAATAGAAACCAGGTGAATCGATAGTATTAAAGACCCGCTTCACCCACAAAAAACCAGAGGTGTTGCTATGTCCAAAAAATATTCTGTATTTGTCTCCTACGCCGATGAGGATGACGCCTGGGTCGAAGGTTATTTATTAAATGCTTTAGAAGAAGCGGGGTTAACCTGTCATTCCGAGGCAATGTTTCGGTTAGGTGTTCCTCGACTCATTGAATTTGAAAGTGCAGTTAAAAATAGTGAACGAACCTTATTAGTGATTTCCCCAGCCTATTTAGCCGATAATTTTGTAGAATTTGCTAATTTACTGTTCCAATCCTACGGACTTGATACTAATTTATGGCCAGTTGTTGGGATTATTTTGCATCCTGTTCAAGAGTTACCCATGCGTTTAAAAATGTTAGAGTGTTTGGATGCAACGGATGGGACAAAACAACAGAAAGCTATTCAACGAATTTGTGAAAATTTCCAAAAATCAGTTCCTACTTTAGTCGAAATTCCAGATTGTCCCTATCCGGGGATGGCTCCCTTTAAACCAGAAGATAGCGATCGCTTTTTTGGACGACAACGAGAAGTTAATGATTTAATTCAACACTTAAGATTATATCCCTTTTTAGCCGTAATTGGAGCATCGGGAAGCGGTAAATCTTCCTTAGTATTTGCTGGGTTAATTCCCCAACTGCAAAAAACCAATTTATTAGGAAAAAAAACCTGGGAAATTTATATCATGCGTCCAGGTACAACACCGATCACCACATTAACTACAATATTAGGTTGTGATCCGAATTCAGTTGAGGCAATGGCGACAAAATTCAATCCCTCTCAAAAATTACTCTTAGTAGTTGATCAATTTGAAGAAATTTTTACTCTTTCTCCTCAAGAAGTAATTCCCTTTCAAGAAATCCTATTAAATCTTTATAAACAGCCTAATTTTTACGTTATTTTAACAGTGCGGGCAGACTTTTATCCTCAACTCATGGAATCTGCTACTTTCTGGCATGAAATTAAAGCCCGTCGCTATGAAGTGTTACCCTTAGATCAAATGGGACTGCAAGAAGCCATTCTTAAACCGGCGGAACAGGCGGGTGTTTTTATAGAATCAGCATTATTAGAACGGTTAATTACTACCGCCGCCAAAGAACCCGGAGTTTTACCATTATTACAAGAAACCCTAGTCTTATTATGGGAAAAAATAGAACGGCGATATTTACCTTTGAGAGCCTATGAAGCGTTGGTTTTATCCTATCATAATAATAAATTAATCGGTATTCAGGTGGCGATCGCGCAACGGGCAGATGCTGCGATCGCTGATTTAAGCGATGAACAACAAATCATCGCTCGTCGGGTATTTTTACGTTTAATTCAGTTTGGAGAAGGGCGAGCAGATACCCGGCGACAAGAATCTATAGAAGCCTTAAAAGCCAGGGGAGATAACGATCAAATCTTTGAAGAAACCTTACGGGAATTAGCAGATCGTCGGTTATTAACTTTAAGTGGAAAAGAGGATAAAACCCGAAAAGTTGATATTGCCCATGAAATTTTAATTAGCAGTTGGCCCCAGTTACAAGATTGGATTATTCAACGTCGAGAAGCCGAACAAACCCGTCGCCGAATGATAGCAAAAGTACAAGAGTGGGCGAGGTTAGGGAAAGGTAAAGGAGGATTATTAGATGAATTTGAACTAGCCGAAGCCCAACATTGGTTAGATAGTTCTGATGCAGCAGAATTAGGAAGTGATGATCAATTAGTCGGGCTAGTTGAATTAAGTAAAACT
>DATNRE010000164.1:0-2728 GCA_036703685.1 Candidatus Obscuribacterales bacterium | reverse complement strand
TAACACTTTCAATTCAACTAATTACCCCTAGATTTGTGTTATGGCTCAACGATAAAAAATTAATTGATTTGGCAATAAACCTGCTACGTGATAGGGCGTTAGAGATACAGGATTATCAAGTAGATTACCTACTTGGGAATATTGAATATGACGCAGAAAAAATGGCGGATGTTAACGCAGAGTCTAACGTCTTATGGAATGTAATTAACTTTTACGGAGGGAATAAAGATGATTACGGGGTTAAGGGTTAACTAACTCCTAATATATTTCTATAGCCGCAATGGATTGCGGCTATAGAGAATAATCTCAAGCTAAAAGGATATTATCGTGGGACAAAATGACAACCTAGAAAAGGGTAGACTACCTAAGTTTGAGGGTGATCTATCAAAAGTAAAAACTACATTAACCCTATCCGAGTCATCTCGCAAGTTTCTGAGTAATAGAGGAAATAAGATGAGCGAAACTATCGAAGCGTTAGTGTGGCTTGCATCAAGCGGTAAGTCAGGGTATTTAAGCCAGAAGTATGAACTATGGAGAGAGCTACCCCCTGGCAAATTCAAACAGACGAAAAATGATTAAAGATTCAATAAGTAGAGAATGGGAAAAACACTTAATAAGAAAACGTGTACCCAACAATCAAGACGTTAAGTATATGGTTTTTAACGGTAAAAATTTTACCGTACACAAAAGGAAACCCCGTAAATTACAATTCGGTGCTTTGTTATATAAAGTTATCCGATTAGAGCTTGAAGAAATATTAGGAGATTAAACAATGAATCATCAAATCAAACCATTTTCTAGGTATATATGGCAGATAACTTATCAATTTGGAGAATATGTCACTTATACCGAAACACTAAAAGAAGCAATGAATAATAGTTATTTTCTTAATTATGCTGATAATGATGTAGAGTGCGGGTTTTGGACATGGGACTCTATCGAAAAACACTGCAAAAGATACGGTTATGCCAGAGGTAACTATGATGTAAAAAAAGATGATTATTGGTGGGAAGTTAAAAAAGTAAAGCAATTTTTGTGAAAACATATCTCCCCCTAACGGACAAAAACTCCTAGATAAAGCGTAGTGAAGTTGTCAAGAGGTACTCAGTGAAACGTCTCTTGACAAGTGAACAAGCGAAATATAATAGGAGTTGACGTTAGGGGGAGATATGTTAATATAATGTTACCGTTCTAAACCTTCGGATAAGTCCTATTCCTAGGCACAATAAGGTTTTAAAAACCCCGTCAATATATCCAACCATAAAACAAGCTCTTTATTGTAGCGGCGTTAGTGTTGGAGCTTGTAAGGGGTTTTAAGTGTCTACTTTTTACAGTTCTGTAGAAATATTTCCTATCTTCCCGTCATACATACTTTGGGAAATATTCTGGTTAACACTCACAATCCCTACCGACAAGCCACAGTAAAAAAGCAACCCGGATTAGAGGTTGCCTGATAAGTATTTAATTTTGTCTTAGGTTCTAATCATCGTCTAACTGGTAGACGATTCTGAGTATGGCTTTAACTGATGGATCGTCTAAGTCAATCCCTACCGATTCAATTTGTAACTTAGCTATCTCTAGGCTCAAGGGTTGACGGTTATCAGCGTTAATGATTGCTAACTCAGTTTTAAGGTTTCTACGCTTTTTGTATGTACTTGTGTTAGTGGTTTCACTGTGCCCCATTAACCGACTTCTAATAGGGGTTCCTATCCCTGACATCTCAAGTAACTGATTGTATAAATGCCTAAAAGCGTATTTTTGACTTACAGGACACCCATAAGAACACATTCTTTTATCAAAATTAGAGTCAAAACCTTGAGCTATACTTTCTGGTTTGCTATCTGATTTTGGTGCATAATTAGGTAGTAACGGTTTGCGAATTTTCAATTGTTCCCAGAGATGTTTTAAAGGTACAGGATTGATAAGTCTTAATCCTGTCTTTGTACTACTTCCAAAATTTGTAAACTCACCGATAACTAAAGTACACTGTGGATTATTAACTTCATCAGTTATCGGGTAAACCGTTACTCCGTCTTTAGTGAATGACTCGGTTAAGTTTAAACTTGCTGCAATCTCACTAGGACGTAACCCATACAGTACACACATTGACGCTACCCATAACCATGATTCTCTCGCTATCTTCCATTTATCTTGAGTCAATAACGAGATCTCATCATATACTTTTTTGTGCCATATAAGAAAGTCATCTAAGCTGATAGATTGTTTGTCTTTATACTTAGTTTGGGTTGAGTCAATTTTCTGTATTTTTTTTAACAGATCATCTGAATTTGGGCATAACTCGGCGATTGCTATCGCTACAGTTTTAAAATCTTTAAAGGATTTTGTTCCTTTTTCCCAATTGTCCCAAACAGTTTTTATATCTTCCCACGTAGGGGATTTGTCAAGATTAGGAAATTTTTTAAAATATACCTCATAGGTACGTCTAAAGCTATTCCTGTCACTTATTCCACCAGGTTTTTTAACGTCTTTTGTACGTTGCCGTCCCGTGTTCCTGTGCTTACCATTGAAAAATTTATCTTCTATCTCTGCAAATATTTCTCGGTAGGTTTTTAGATCGTTAACGATCTTGTTCTCTTTCAGGATTTCGGACTTGTACCAGTCCCAGAACTCGCTAGAGGTTTGAAACCGCTTTAAAGCATCACTAACTTTCCATGCTTTGTCTAGTGCCTCGTATATGCCCGGAATAGTAAATTGAACGCCACACGAT
>DATNRE010000163.1:0-8053 GCA_036703685.1 Candidatus Obscuribacterales bacterium | reverse complement strand
GCATTGAGAGGAGCCTTCCCTAGTACGAGAGGACCGGGAAGGACGCACCGCTGGTGTACCTGTTATCGTGCCAACGGTAAACGAAGGGTAGCTATGTGCGGAGTGGATAACCGCTGAAAGCATCTAAGTGGGAAGCCCACCTCAAGATGATTGCTCTCACCACTTTTTGTGGGTAAGGTCACGGGCAGAACACCCGTTTATAGGTGTTAGGTCGAAGTCCAGCGATGGATGTAGCCGAGACACACTAACAGACCGAGGGCTTGACCTCATTTTTATATTAACTACTCCAGTTTCTCTGCAATCTTCAGTGTTTCTGAACTTAATTTCATATCTCTAAACTGAGCAATCTTTAAGTCTAAGGGTTGCTCTTGTTTTATCTAATCAAATAGTTTCTCAATTAAGAATCTCTAGGAATTGAGCGACGATACATTTCGCATAAATGGGCAATTGTATCAATTAAGGTCAATCGGTAGTCTAATAAAACATCTTCGCTTCTGCCCTCTAATTTAAGCTGTTTAGAAAAATTATCCATTAATTCCATGTGAATTTCCACAATTCGGGTCACTGGAACATCAGCAAAAAAAGCTAAGTTTACATATTCATCAATTTTATTATTTAAACTTTGATCGCCGGAAAAATAACTCAGAACAATTTGGCGATATTTTGTTTTTAACTGATCAATAAATTCCTGTCGTTCGGTAGGGGCAAGATTACGAATAAAATTCTGGGGACTTCTTTTATAATAAACACCTAGATATCCCAATCTCTCATGGAGTTTACTGACTAGACGACGTTGTTGACGAATAATAAAGTTTGTTAACTCCGTAGGAGCATTACCACTAGAAGATTGTTCGGTGAGGCGAGCGGTAATTGCATGGGTAATAAACTGACTAATAGCTTGGTCAATATAACCTGAAACCTGATTTAGTTGATCCTCTCTAATGCACACCTCGGTACGGTGGTAAAAATAATCCGAGGCATTTTCCCCAGACTGGGAAGTATCAGAAGTATCCGTTTTTTGAGTTGAAGATAAAGGTTTTGGGGGTTGGGCTCGGGCGGTGACAATGACCACCGGAACTAATATAGATTGCTCCTGAAGATGCTGACTGAGAAGGGGTAAATCTGGACTATCCTCAAGAACAATACAATCGAGTTGATGTCTTTCTTGAGCTATGAATTGGAGAAATGCTTCAACGGACGGGATCTGCACTGCCATATAGCTATCATTTTGCAAGTGAGACATGACGATACTTGCCAGGCTCACGGTCGGTACAAAAACACCGATAGATAGCTGTGGACGCCAAACGGTCGGAGAAGTTGAAACTAAGTTTTCACCGAACAAATCAGTCAGAGCCAATCTCCCTAATTACTAAGATTGTTTAATCATACATAATATTCAATCACAAATCGTAACTAATCTTTAACTATTGCCTAAAAAAATTCTGCTAATCCGATTAAGAACATATTTCGGTGCTGGTGGTCGTAGCTAAAGCCTTATAGAATTTTGTCGCTAGGGGTTTAATCCGAGTTAAAGTAGAATTTTCTGTGACATGATCGATGGTTTTCATCCCCACTAAAGCGGTGAGTAATTTAGGACAGGAACGGGTAAACTGAAGGGCTTGTAAGGTTGGGGTTAACGGCATCTGATCCAGAATTCCTTTCAAGGGATTGGGAATTTGACCCACGGCCTTGGTTTGACCGATGGAGGCACTAGAAATCACGGATAGACCCAAACGGTGAGCCGCTTCTAGGACAGGAAGCCATGTTCGTTTGACGTGTTGAGTGGGTTGAACCAATGCCTCTAGCATCGTAGCATTCAGGGGTAGCTGAAGGAATTTGAAATGATCCGTGCCATTGGGGGCGACTTGAGATGCGATGGTTTTGGCTGTGGCTAAATCAAGATGGTTGGGGTGGGATGGGGGGACTCGGAAGCCATCCCAAGTGGCTAACCCATAGCTACTAATTTTCCCTTGACTAACGGCTTTTTCTAATACTTCAAATGCCAGCTTTAAACGTTGATAAAAAATTTCTGTTGGGACTTCTGATAATTGCATTTCAGGGTTGTGCAGATAATAAATATCAATGGTTTCTACCCCCAAATTATCCAGGCTTCTCTCTAGTTGATCCCAAATATATTCCGGGTGTAAACAGTGACATTCTGCGACCAAATCTCCAGGTTTAATCGAAAACCTACTATTCTCAATATATCGAGAATAAAACCAACTAATTCGATCGGGGTCGGGAATAAAACCGCCTTTGCTACAAATAATTAATTCATCTCTGGAGATCAATTGATCTCTGGTTAAAGCCAATAAAGCATCGCTAACACTCCATTCAGCCCGCATATAGCGATAATTAATTGCGGTATCAATTAGGTTGATTCCATTTTTAACCGACTCGATAATGGCATCGGTGACCCGATCATCAGTTCGGGAGTCTGCGGCGCCTAAATAAGTGCCAATACCTATGGAACTGACGACCCAATCATTGGCTTCTCGAAAATGAGACGCTACACAGTCTTGTTGATGCCGTTCTCGATATCTTTGGGTTCCTGCGAAAGTCGCTTTACCTAAAATTTTCATGGTGCATTTAAGGGTAATAAAAATCTAAAACTGGGTTTATACTCTCTATTTTAAACAATTCTTTCGGTGTCTTTTAGTTTTATTGCTATTTTGTTACGGTTGCAGCCCAAATTCTAGTTTTTACCCTGAAAAAACCTTAATTTTTAATTCTTAATTTGGCCGATCGCCCTAGGATCAAGAGATGATAAAGAATAACGGGCGTTCTTCAGAGCACCCCTGTCGTTAGTGGAGCAGGTGATTTCTATGCCATCCTTGAGATATGCCTATTTTCCGGGCTGTGTTGCCCAAGGTGCTTGTCGGGAACTCTATCAGTCTACGCAAGTTCTTTCCGAAGCGTTAGGCATTGAACTCATTGAACTGAAAAAGGCATCTTGCTGCGGTTCAGGAACCTTCAAAGAAGATTCCCGACTGTTGGAGGATACGGTAAATGCCCGGAATATTGCTTTAGCAGAAGAATTAAATTTACCCTTATTAACCCATTGCAGCACCTGTCAGGGGGTTATTGGTCATGTTGATGAACGGTTAAAAGAATTTCAGGAAAATGATCCGGCCTATCTTGAAAAAGTGAATGGGCTACTGAGCAAAGAAGGCTGCTCACCCTATCAAGGGACAACGGAAGTGAAACATCTGCTTTGGGCCTTAGTCGCCGATTATGGTTTGGCTGAAATTGAACGCCAAGTCAGTCGCAAACTCTCCGGTTTAAAGTGTGCTGCCTTTTATGGCTGCTATCTCCTCCGGGCTCAAACCCATTTGCCCTATGATGACCCCCATCAACCGGAATCGATGGAAAACCTATTTCGGGCTGTGGGGGCAACTCCCGTCTATTATCGGGGCAGAACCCAATGTTGCGGTTGGCCTCTATCGAGTTACGCGACGGAATCAGCCTTTCAAATGGCGGGAAACCATATTCAAGAGGCGATTGATAACGGTGCAGATTGTCTGGTGACACCCTGTCCCCTGTGCCATCTGAATTTAGATTCTCGTCAACCGGAAGTGGAAAAAGTGATCGGTCGTCCCCTGGGTTTACCCGTTCTCCATCTTCCCCAATTAGTGGCTCTGGCCCTGGGGATTGACCCTGAACAACTCGGTTTAGACCACCATGTTGTTTCCACAAAGTCGGTTTTAGAAAAAATCCGATAGTTGACGGTTCAGGTTTAGGCGCTCAAGTGTCAAATTGTTTAAAGTTTTATTTCCTTATGTGTATTGGAAGTGAAACACTGGGGTATTGTGATGCAATATATGGGATGATTCCGCTCATATTAAGCTGGACTTCTAATCTGTACTTAGGGCAGAACTTGTAACATTTTGATATCTACTGGAGAAATCATTCAATGTCTCATTCAGTCAAAATTTACGATACCTGTATCGGCTGTACCCAATGCGTGCGCGCTTGCCCCACTGACGTCCTAGAGATGGTTCCCTGGGATGGTTGCAAGGCGGCACAGGTAGCGTCCTCTCCCCGCACCGAAGATTGTGTCGGTTGCAAACGTTGTGAAACTGCCTGTCCTACGGATTTCTTGAGTATTCGGGTTTATCTCGGTGCTGAAACCACTCGTAGTATGGGTCTAGCCTACTAAACTCTGCCTCAAAGCAGTTGTTTATATTAATCCATAATGTACTGCTTTCACCGGAAAGACTACACTGGGTTCAATCTTCATGGAGGGGGGAAATTCCACCCTCTTTTTTATTGGGGGTGTTCATGGTTAACTGAAATTCGATGCCGGAATATAAAGATATCGCGATTGTTAAGATAGGGGGAATGAACTCGGATTAAGATTCGGGGGCCACTGAAACAGGAGATGTGAAATTCATGTGTGGAATTGTAGGTTACATTGGGACTCGAATTGCCAGTGAAATTCTCATGGCTGGGTTAGAAAAACTGGAATATCGGGGTTATGATTCGGCGGGTTTAGCGACAATTTGGGAAGGGAATATTCATTCTCTTAGAGCTAAGGGAAAGCTCCATAACCTCCGGGAAAAATTAGCCCATGTTGATATGCCCTCTAGTATTGGAATTGGTCATACACGCTGGGCAACCCATGGCAAACCGGAAGAACGAAATGCCCATCCACACTTGGATAATCAAGGGCGAGTGGCGGTTGTTCAGAATGGAATTGTAGAAAATTATCGGGAATTACGAGAAGAATTAAAAGCTAAGGGTTATGAGTTTAAATCCGATACGGATACGGAAGTGATTCCCCATTTGATTGCTGATTTTTTAGCCACTCCAACTTCTGAAAAAATATCTAAAATATCTTTTTTAGAAGCTGTGCGTCAAACGGTTAATCGTTTAGAAGGAGCCTTTGCCATTGCGGTTTTATGTGCAGATTCTCCTAATGAATTAATTGTTGCCCGTCAACAAGCTCCTTTATCCATTGGTTTAGGTCAAGGAGAATTTTTCTGTGCCTCCGATACCCCGGCTTTAGTTCCCTATACCCAAGCGGTTTTAAGTTTAGAAAATGGGGAAATGGCTCGTTTAACCCATTTGGGTGTAGAGGTTTATAGTTTTGCGGGAGAGCGTTTACATAAAGTTCCTCGGATTCTGAATTGGAGTCCAACTTTAGTTGAGAAGCACATCTTTAAACATTTTATGTTAAAAGAAATCCATGAACAACCGGGAGTTGTTCGGGATTGTTTGCAAGCCTATTTAGATCCAGAATTGGAACTAGAACCGGAAAAAATAACTGAAAAATCTAAAGCTAAAAAACGCCCTTCACCGATTCATTTAAGTGTTCCTTCAAGCTGGTATCAAGATTTAGAACAAATTGAAATTCTAGCCTGTGGAACCAGTTGGCACGCCAGTTTAGTCGGGAAATATTTGTTAGAACAAATTGCCAATATTCCTACGGCGGTACAGTATGCGTCTGAGGCTCGTTACGCACCAACTCCCCTACGACCTAATACTTTAACGATTGGGGTTACGCAGTCAGGAGAAACGGCTGATACCTTAGCATCCTTGGCAATGGAACAGCAACGACGGGTTAATGCTCCGGCAAAATACGCGCCTAAACTATTAGGAATTACGAACCGTCCTGAAAGTTCTTTAGCCCAATTAGTTCCCCATATTATTGATACCAGAGCCGGAATTGAAATTGGGGTGGCTGCAACTAAAACTTTTGTCGCTCAATTAGTTGCCTTTTATTTATTAGCTTTAGATATTGCTTGGTATCGTCAAAGTTTACCCGAATCTCGGTTACTCGAAATTATCAAGGATTTACGACAACTTCCGGCTCAAATGGAACAGTTATTACAGGGTCAAGAAAAATATATTGAGGAGTTAGCCTCGGATTTTAATGAAACCCAAGACTTTATCTTTTTAGGGCGCGGAATTAATTTTCCCATTGCTTTAGAAGGAGCCTTAAAATTAAAGGAAATTAGTTATATTCATGCGGAGGGATATCCGGCGGGAGAAATGAAACATGGCCCCATTGCCTTGTTAGATGAAAAAGTGCCCGTAGTGGCGATCGCCATGCCCGGAACAGTGTATGAAAAAGTGATTTCTAATGCTCAAGAAGCCAAGGCAAGAGATGCCCGTTTAATTGGGGTGATGCCTTTAGAAGAACTCGAAGCCAAGGAAACCTTTGATGATGTTCTAGCAATTCCGATCGTGGATGAAATTTTATCCCCGATTCTAACCGTAATTCCTCTGCAATTATTAGCCTATTATATTGCAGCCCGCAGGGGTTTAGATGTGGATCAGCCTCGGAATTTAGCCAAGTCGGTAACGGTTGAATAAAAGAGGAATAGGATTTTTAGGATGGGAGGATTGGTAGGATTGGGGGATTGGTAGGATTGGGGGATTGGGGATTGCGAAAATCTGATTTTATCCTATCCCCCAACAAAATATTATTTATTGTAATCATCTTAAAAATCCTATTGAAAGATACTGATATGAAACACGAGGCGTTAACACGGAAAATAATTGGCTGTGCGATGAAGGTGCATAATGTTTTGGGTAACGGGTTTCAAGAGGTGATCTATCAACGGGCTTTGGCGATTGAAATGGAGCGACAGGGTTTGTCTTTTCGGCGTGAAATGGAGATGACGATTTTTTATGAGGGAATTGATATCGGGACTAGGCGGGTGGATTTTTTTGTGGAGGATGCTATTATGCTTGAGTTGAAGGCGGTGATCGCTTTGGATGATAGGGCACTTAATCAGGCGATGAATTATTGTCAGGTGTATAATTTACCGATTGGTTTGTTAATTAATTTTGGTGGCAATAGTCTTGAGTTTAAACGAGTTTATAATGTGCATCATCCTGAAAATAAGGAATACAAAAAAGGTAGCATAAAACGTACCTAAATATCTATATTTACAGGTTGGTAATAATAGCTAACTTTTGAAAATAAAGAGGAATAGGATTTTTAGGATTGGAGGATTGGTAGGATTGGGGGAGGGGATAATTATTAAAGCTATGAATAATAAAAGGAGCGATCACTAACTTTATTATGATCTAATAGGATACTATATCTAAACAATCTATTCAAATGGACTGATCACTCATGTCTCAATTTTTATCTTGGCTTCCTGATAGTCCCATTGTTTCTTTTACGATTTTATTATTGGTTTCCTTGGCGATTCCCCCTTGGTTTGAACGATTGAAATTACCAGGACTGGTGGGATTATTAATTGCAGGAGTTGCTTTAGGGCCCCATGGATTAAATTTACTACAACCCACTTCTGAAACCATGAAACTATTTTCAGATATTGGTAAAGTTTATTTATTATTTGTAGCCGGATTAGAAATTGATCTCGAACAATTCCATAAAAATAAACATCGGTCTTTGGCCTTTGGATTAGCGACTTTTCTTGTTCCTCTGCTCACGGGAATATTAGTCGCCTTTGCCTTTGGATTTGGGCCTAATGCTGCTATTTTAATGGGTTCTATTTTATCCTCCCATACCCCTATTGGTTATCCCATTATTCAACGGTTAGGATTAGTTGATGCCGAATCCGTTGTAGTTAGTATTGGCGCAACTGTCTTTACGGATATCAGTGCTTTATTTGTGTTAGCCATCTGTGTTTCAATTCATGCGGGTGAGTTTACTGTGCAAGGATTGATTTGGCAATTTTCCTTATTAGGAATTTATTCAGCGATTGTTTTATTAGGATTTAGTCGCTTAGGAAAAATCTATTTCCAACGCACAGGAGATGATGAAAGTAATCAATTTCTCTTTGTTCTCATGGTTTTATTTGTGGCATCCGTGGGAGCGCAAATCATCAAAGTTGATATGATTGTGGGGGCATTTTTAGCGGGGTTGGCGATTAATGAAGTGGTGGGAAATAGCCCGGTTAAAGAAAAGGTGGAATTTCTCGGGAGTGTCTTATTTATTCCCTTTTTCTTTGTGGCTATGGGACTATTATTAAATGTTCCGATTTTTATTTCTACATTAATTAATAGTTTTGGATTAACTTTATCAATTGTTTTAGGATTAATTGGGAGTAAATTTATTGCCGCTTGGATTGCC
>DATNRE010000162.1:0-5914 GCA_036703685.1 Candidatus Obscuribacterales bacterium | reverse complement strand
GACAAGGTGAAAATAACGCTGTTGGCTTTGTCCAAAATCATCAACATAACTCAGTCGCACCGTCCCTCGGAAAAATACCTGTCCCTGGGGCGGTTCGATAAAGGTTAATCGATTTGATGCTACGTTTTGTTTAAACGGAGTTTGAATCGATAAACTCACCGTTTGGGATTGGGGCGTAGAATTATATAAGGGTAAAGTGAGGTTATAACGCACCCCGTAATTGCCGTGGGCGCGCAAAGCCGTATCTGGATAACGAGCTAATAAAGGTGCGCTTTGAACCTGTTGGGTTCCTAATGTTGCTGTTGATACCGTACTTAAAGGATAGGAAAAAGCCGATCCCCGATAGGGAATGGTTAAATAATTCATCCCCGGACGGTCTACCACTGTTCCCGTCCATTCAGACCCTACAGATACCCCAGCCACACGACCATAAACCTTTTCTCCGGTATAGACATTTTCCCCAGGAGTTGGGATCACATCTCGGGGTTCGGCCAGTTTTCCTAGATTTAAAAATTCCTGCCATGGGCTAAAAAGTGAGGTGGGGGAGGTTAAAAAAGGAGTCAGAGAAACCCTAGGAACAAGGGGCATTGTCGGAGAACCTGCCGGGGGATTAAATCGCACTAAATTCGCTAGATGTACGGGGCCGTTACTCTGTAGTCGGAGCAGGGTTGAGCGGGCACTAGCCGTGGGAATCGGCAAACTAAATAACATTTGGGTTTGTTGGGGCCCAATCATTATTTGTTCAGGAAAGTTGCGTTGATGTCTTCCCCGCAACATATCCCCCGCCACCCGAGACCCGGGCCCAGAAAACACCCGACCCTGGGGGTCTTCCACCAGTGAGGGGAGTTCAACAAAAGGCGCGTCCGGTGAGGTCACATAACTCACGCCTTGGAGAATATTTAGAGTCACTGGTCGAGAACTGGGATTATAAACTAATACGCCTTGATATAAAGTTTGTTGTTTATTAATCGGGCGGGCAATATGATGGGAAAAAAATTCAAACTCGCCACTAATTGGAACATTCAGATGGGCATTCGGGAATTTTTTAGCGGTTTGGGGAAAGGTAGATAATAAAATTCCTTCCCCTTTAACGACTTCGGGACTATTACTATTAAAAACTGGAATTTCATTGAGTTGTCCCGGTAAAACCCGGATTTCTTGGGCTTGGGTAATATATCGTTTCCCGGCATTTGGAGGGGGAATGGTAATAATTTCTGCTAAAATCAATGGGGGAGTAAAAGGAAACATAAGATATAGATAACGATACTACAAAATGTTGTTAGTTAAAATATTGGGCCACTGGTAAATAGATATTCCCTGATTAGGAAATCGGGATAAATCTTGTAAGTCAGTTGTGACAATAATCACTTGTTCAAAAAAATCTTTTTGTCCAATAGCTTGAGCGACCAGAATTGCATCTCCATCTAAACTCTTTGGATGTGATCCCCCCTTTCCTTGCTTGCGTATTTCTGCCCACAATTGAGCAGCTTTTAACATAGTTTTTCGATCTAAAGGTATTAGGCGATTCTGCAATAAATCTAAGCGGTCAATACTTTTATTGAGATTTTCTAAAAGTAGATTCCGACGAAGTTCATAATCTATTATTTCTGGAATTCGCAACTCAAAATCATTCTGATTGAGATATTCCAACCATTCTCTAATTTCTACATGATACTCACGTTTTTCGTGCTTACATTTAGGATGAACTATAGTTCCTAAAGGCCCTGAATCTAATAGTATAACCTTACTCATCTAAATTTTTATCAAGATAAGGGATTAGATTTTAGACCCTGTTCTACTAAAGGATACACTTTTTGATCATAGCCAGATTCATCCTTTGTCCATTCCTTAAATATACTAATCAAATCATCTAAAGCTCCCTTTTTCTGAGGAACTTCAGATTGATTGTTTGAGTAAGCTGTTTCAATTTTAGAATCTGCTTGAGATACTTCTATTGTATTTTCAAGTGATAGTTGAGCATCTGAAAAAGGTTCTATGGTTTCGTTACTAGACAATCTTGTAATAAGATAATCGAGATAAAATGCTATTTCTTGACTGGCTTGAATACCCAGTTCATTACTTACAAAACTAATAGTGACTTTTTTCAGGAGTTGAATAGCGTTAATAGTTTGATCAATAGACAGATTAATAGATTTGTAGGTTTCCTCTCTCAGACCGTTGAGAACGCGATCATCTAAAATAGAAGTATATCCTGTTAACATTGCTACCATAGAATAACGCAAACAAAACTCTAAATCGCGCTGAAAAGCTTCGATTCTCTGAATTCTATACTGATCATCCTTACTAGGGGTAGTATTTTCAGACAAAGAGTAATCTCTCAAAACTTCATTGATGATTTTATCTTGATTTTTAGCAATAAATCTAACAACACCAACTGATAGTTCGTTTGCGTCAATGTAGTCTTTGATCTTTTCAAGAGCAGAGGGATCAATATATGTTCCTTGGTCTTCAGCTTGCTTGATAATCTCTTTAATATTTTCTATCATTGTATTTTTCCCCAATAGGTGTTTTTGATAGAACTAGCTATTGCATTATAACACAATAAAAGGCTTACTGTAGAGCTCCTAACCCCTCTCTACAGTAAACATCATCCTAAATTAACCAGGATTCCGCCAGGAAACTTTAGGCATAATTTGGGTATTATCAACCCGATGCTTATACTTAATGGCAAAATTCAACAGAGAATCTAACAGAGAATCAGAGAGAAAATGGGGTTGTAATCCTAAATCCAATAGATTTGTATTTTTAGCGTTGAAATAATGATCTTCTAATTCAACACGAGGATTAGGAATATTCTCAATTTCCACATCTAAACCTAATGCAATTCCCGCTTGTTTGACCATCATTGCTAAGTCACCGACGCTATGCAATTCGGTAAACTGATTAAAGACTCGGAATTCTCCCACATCCGCCGGATTTTCTAGCGCTAATTCGATACATCGTACCGTATCCCGAATATCCAAGAAAGCTCTAGTTTGTCCGCCTTTTCCATAGACCGTTAAGGGATGACCAATGGCGGCTTGAATGCAAAAACGGTTTAAGGCTGTTCCAAACACTCCATCATAGTCCAGACGGTTAATTAACAGTTCATCCATTCCGGTTTCTTCTGTTAACACCCCATAAACCACTCCTTGGTTTAAATCCGTTGCCCGCAGACCCCAGATTTTACAGGCAAAATGGATATTATGGCTGTCATGAACTTTGGATAAATGATAGAAACTCCCCGGTTGTTTAGGATAGGGTAAAGTATCCTTACGGCCATTATGTTCAATGGTAATATAGCCTTCCTCAATATCAATATTGGGGGTTCCATATTCTCCCATGGTTCCTAACTTCACCAAATGAGAATCGGGAAAATGTTCCCGCATTGCATACAATAGATTCAGGTTGCCAATTACGTTGTTCGCTTGAGTCAAAACCGCGTGTTCTCTATCAATCATCGAGAAAGGAGCAGAACGTTGTTCTCCGAAGTGAATAACGGCCTCGGGTTGAAACTTCAATAAACTTTTAATCAGGAAATCGTAGTTATTGATATCCCCAATAAACAAGTCAATGGATTTTCCGGTTAAATCTTGCCAACGCTGAATCCGTTGCTGAATCGGAGCAATGGGAGTTAACGTATCAATACAAAGCTGTTGATCCCAGTGACGTCGAACTAAACTATCCAGAATACCGACTTCATAGCCACGATTGGATAAATACAATGCTGTCGCCCAACCGCAGTAGCCATCACCACCAATAACCAGGACTTTCATAAATACACTTGTTGAATCTTGATCTGCCAATACTCGGTAAATTTATCAGGAAAGGGGGTCAAATTTTTACCTCGTCCGCAAAACTTGTCCAGCGCACGAATTGAAATGGCCCAGCCAAGGCGCCCCACAGTTGTTCATCGGTTTCGGGGTCGTGTCCTCGGTCGTGACTAATAAAGTGGTGTTCGTCAATTTCAAATTCACTCGCTAAATAGGTGACTTTGCCTTTGCGTTCTACCATACATCCTTTCCCGGGTTCGACTGCCCCCTTAAAACCCTGTCCTGTCCAATGGGTAATAAAAGAACATTGTTCCATTTTTTTCAATCGTTCTTTTGTTAACCCTTGGAGTCGTTCCGGTTCCCGGGATGCACCATAGAATTCGGCCTCATTTTCGATCACATAATTCTCAATTTCAATATGATTTTCTACCGCCACTAATTTTAATACCCGCACTCGATAGGGTTGTTTTAAGTTAATATCATAGGCCTGTTCTAAATACAAGCTCACCCCATCTAATAATTCCGTTGGTAGGGGACGCATACACACCCGAATATGGGCAAAAAACGGCGGGTTTTCAAAGGCTTGGGCTTGGTTACTAAAGTCCGCCGCCATTAATTTTGCGAGTTTGAGAATATCAGTGGAATGAGTCATAACTAAATTCGATTGAGATTAGTATAGATAATTCAAAATCAAAGTTATCATAATATCACTATCTATATTGTGGTTGATATCGGCGGATAAATTACATCCCGCACTTCGTCGGCGTGTTCTTTTAAACCCACCCCAATCTGGCGATGTCCCATTGGCACTAATATGACCTGCACCCCCTCTCGACGCGCAAATTTCATAGCAGGAACAAAATCACTATCTCCAGTTACCAAAATAATTCGTTGAACAATTCGTTTAGAAGCTAACCAGGCAACGTCAAGCCCTATTTTTATATCAACCTCTTTTTGTGTAAACTCAGGTTCAAAGTCTTCTGCTGTTAAAGGACGTGCAGTTCTAGTGATTTCTTTTAAGGCTTTGCGCTTCAAAACCCAACCTTTAAAAGAAAGCACACCTCGCCTAAAAGCAATATAATCTGTTACCGCTAAAGAATCCTGAAGCGATTTTTTTGGCCCACAGACCTCTGTTGCACTAAAGTCTATTTCTTCCGTTGAAATGGGGTTTGTAATTTTTTTCTCATAGGGCGGACAGTCATAATAATAAATCCTAAATAATTCTTCATCTTCTTTGAGGCAACATTTGGAAAAATTCAATACCTCATGAGCAGTTGGTTGACGATTTCCTAATAAGGTATAGAGCTTTTTAGTGACAAAACCACCATCCAAAATAATACCGACTGACTTCATCTTTATCCCTCGATTATAATGTGTGCTAATATTGTAGCAGTCGCAACCGATGCTATTATAAAAGACTGATGCCGCAAATCTAAATGGTGAAATTTTTTTATCCTTGTTCCCTATTCCTTGCTACATCATTAATCTTTCCGCAAAAAGTGGATTTCAACACGAGAGTTGACACTGAGCCTTACCTTAAGCTAGGATAGAAATATCCGTAAGCCAGTAGGCTGGCATCCAATCATTGGTATACCTTCTCTCTACACATCTATAGACGGTGGGGGGAGGGTATTATAGTTTTTAGGTATTTATAGTCCATCTGCTTCAACCTTGTTCTAAACTGAATAATAAAAACTCAGTTCCATCATTTTGATCATTTAAAATTACTAGACTTTGACTGCCATCGGGTAAACGAGATCCTAGGGTCATTCCGGTTAAATTAGGGGCGGTAATTCCTATTTCTTCTAAATCTAATAATAGTTTTTTGCGCACGGGTTGGACTTTGCTTAAATCTCCTTTTAAACTCGCAATACGGGAGGTATCCGTTGCATCTCCGGTGAATAATTGATAAATTTTTCCACTGTCTCCCGATTGTTCTAAACTTAGAAAAGTTCCGCTTTGACCTGCGACAATATTAACTAAATTTTGAGAAGTTTTATCTAAAAGATATAGGGTTTCTGAAACCAAAAAAGAGGCTCGATCTGCAATCACATAATGTAATAATCTTAATTTAGTTTCATCCTCTGAATCTCGATCTTGAATTAATGGTTTTTCGGTGACAGTAAATAACCGAAAGGGAT
>DATNRE010000161.1:0-18171 GCA_036703685.1 Candidatus Obscuribacterales bacterium | reverse complement strand
TCAAATCGGCTGAATCCTATGCAAATTTAGGGCGTTTGCATGATCAGCAAGAACAATGGCAAGCGGCGATCGCTAATTATCGTCAGGCGATCCAATTAAATCCCCATTGTTCTTGGTTTTATCACCATTTAGCGGATGTTTTTTTGAAACAGGAACAATGGCAAGATGCCATCATTAATTATCGTCATGCGATTAAACTTAATCCTAATTTTTCCTGGTCATATCATAATTTAGGGAATGGTTTATTAAAATTAAAACATTGGGAAGAAGCGGTTCATGTTTATCGTCAGGCGATCCAATTAAATCCCTATTTTCATTGGTCTTATTGTAATTTAGCCGATGTTTTATTTCAGCAGAAAAAATGGAATTTAGCAATTATTAATTATTGGAAAAGTTTGGTGATTTTGCATCAAACCAATCAAGAACAGGATTTTGTATTAATTGCGACTAAATTAGGGGAAACCCTAGAATATCATTTACCTGAAAAGTTTGATTTAGCGATCGCCCATTATCAAAAAGTAATTCAAAATCAGCAACAGTATCCTGAGTATCAAAGTATTGTGCAATTTTTAAGTCAAAATCAAAGCGTGTGGCTAAAAATTGCCGATTTTTTCCAACAAAAACATCTAATTAATGCCGCTTTAATACTATATAAAATGGCGGTAGAATTTTATCCTGATCAAATTGTTATCTCGGAAAAGTTTAATGATCTATTGCAGAAAAAAAATGATTTAGAAGCAGCAATTCATTTACAACACCAAAATATTGATAAAAAATCCCAGAAATGGTCTAAATATGATCAAGGTCTGACAACTGATATCAGTGTCGATAATTTTGATATTCCTTTAGCAACCTATCAACAACTCGAAGAATATATTTTTAGTACCGATATTGATTTTGACTTAGACCAACTCGATCAACTCTTTGAAGCTGTGAATTGGATGACTCGGGATCATGAACACATGAAAATCGCCCTAGAACACAGTTTTTTAGTCGTTACCCTGTGGTTTATTACCCCCACCCAAAAACAATTAATTGGGTTTACCCGGGCTGTTTCCGATCATGTTTATAACGCGACTCTTTGGGATGTAGTCATCCATCCTAGTTTCCAAAGTCAAGGATTAGGAAAATCCTTAATTCAGTATACCTTAGAACAGCTACAATTGCAAAATATTGAAAATATTACATTATTTGCTGGGAATAAAGCGGTTAATTTTTATCATAGTTTAGGGTTTATTACTGATCCTAACGGGATTAAAGGAATGTTTTGGGTTTCATCTTGATCAAGCGATAAAAAGAGAACCACAAAGACACTAAGGAATATCTATTCAAGTTGATAGTGCTATAGTGTATCTAAATCAGTTGTATAAATGTCTTAAAATACCCTTGATTGTATATGCCAATTGTTTTGATCTAATTATGACCTATAATAGATTGAAGCAACTATCCTCAAAAACCGATGAAATACGATTATATCATCACGATTGAACCCGGAAAACGCAGTGGTAAGCCTTGTATTCGAGGAATGCGAATCACTGTGTACGATATCCTAGAGTATCTAGCCAGTGGTATGACAGAGACAGAAATTTTAGAAGATTTTTCAGAACTGACATCAGAAGATATCAAAGCTTGCCTTGCCTTTGCAGCCGAACGGGAGAGAAAATTATTTGTGGCATCATAAATGAAACTATTGCTAGATGAAAACCTCTCAGATCGAATTATTGTCCAGATTATTGATTTGTATCCTAATTCTAATCATGTTAAAACCTTAGCACTTACAAATACTGATGATTCAATTATTTGGGAATATGCAAAGTCAAATGATTTCGTGATTGTTTCCAAGGATTCCGACTTTCATCAACGGAGTTTACTCTACGGTCATCCTCCGAAATTTATCTACCTTCGGATTGGGAATAGTCCAACGTCCCAAATTATTCAGATTTTGAGAGATAATTTTGACACTATAATTCAATTTGGCAATAGCGAAGTAGAAAGCATATTAGTATTGGCTTAGTCTGATCGCACACCGCTATAATTTTAATCTTACAAAAGAGCGATCATCCTTGGCAAAAAACATCCTAATGCCCGTTTATTCTGACTCGGTTAATCTACCGCTTTTTATTCTGCAATGAAAATTTGCTCCACCGTTAAATTAAGATCGGGGAATAGCTGAGAAATAATCCTTTGTTGACCTATAAAAATATTATTCTGATAATTTCCATTCATCAGAAAATTAACAATTACTTGCTCCGTTAAAGGATCAATAATCCAATATTCAGAAATCCCAAATTCTGCATATTCAGTCATTTTTTTAACATAATCTCGGTTTTCGTTATCTTCCCCAGGACTCACAACTTCTACCACTAATAAAGCTGGAACTTCCAGAATGGCTGATTTTTTAAACTGTCGTAACCGTCGCCAATCTTCTCCTTGAATAATCGCAATATCTGGTTGTCGGGAGCGACTTAATCTAGTTCGTATCCCCACATCTCCCTGTTTTACTTTTAAGTCTAACCCTAGTCTTTTTACCTCAGCTTTGAAGGTATCATAGAGCAATTCAACAATATCAGAATGAATCGGACTTGCAGGTGTCATCGGAATTAACACCCCATCTTCAAGTTCATAACGATTATCTGTTCCGTCATTATAAGTTAAATATTCTTCAAAAGTTAATTTTACAGGGGTTTGAGTCATGTTGTTACCTCAACTTTGTAACATCCCTTTATTATTCATTATTAAGTATAACATTGTTGGACTTAGGCTCCTCAGTGCTAAGAGTGCTAAAGCCCAACAACTAACTATATTGTGATTAATTTTTTATTCTTCTTTCTCCATAACGCAATAACATATTAATACTCGCCAAACGATTTCCCCAACTAGAGACTTGATAGGGACGTTCTAAGGCTTGTAAACGCATAGAAGTTTGGAATTGTTTTTGGAAGGTTGCTAACTTTTGTTGAGCGATTCCTAAAGTTTGAAGTGAGGGATTATCCTCTAACTGTTTTAAGGTTTGGGCTAATTCCTCCGCTTGAATACTCAAAGATTTTAATTCCTCATCTCGTATCCAAAGTTGATCATTTGCTAATAGAAAACTCCATTCTCGTTTTAATGCTAAATAGCGATCGCGCGCCGCCGCAAAGGGTTTTCGATAGGGAATAGGAGGTTGAGTTTGAGCGGAATAATTTTGAGTTCTATAAAAATGGTTATGCAGATTATTACCAATACTTTCAACGGCAAAAATTGAATATCCTCCTGTGGGTAAATCCCGTAAAGATTGTAATTGATCAATAGCTACAATTTCAGGTAAATTTAATAACTTAATCGAGGGACTAATTAACGCCGACCCTAACCTTTGTTCCTGGGTTAAGGGCTGAGTAATTCGTTGTAAACGGTTAGTATCCATTGCATAGGTCATCGGAACAATTAAATCCACATAACCGTTTTTCGCCCAAACTTCCCATTGTTGTTGAATTTTCATAATCCTTTCCTGTTCAGGATTAGAAAACACCGCCACCGATAAAATAACATTGGGTTTTTGTTGCTGCAAAAATTGTGAAACTTCTGCAACAAAGGATGTCACCTGTTGGGTTTTAAATTGTAGCCATTGATTCCACAATTGATTATTCTTAGGCGTAATATTAACCGGATCAACTCCTGTTAATTGTTGGAATTGCTCCCGTCCCGCTTTCCCATATCCATAGGTGTAACTTCCACTGGGATCTTGGAAGGGATAGCGAATATAATCTAACTGCAACCCATCGACATTATAGGCGGTAATTTCATTAATTAAACGCATTAAATACGCCCTAGCTTCACGGTTTGCCGGATCGAGATAAACTTTGCGATCGCGGGGATTTCTTAACTCCCCATAATTATTAATATTGATCCAATCAGGATGGGCTTGAATGACCGGACTTAAAAAACTACTGGGTTGTCCTAAAAGTTGATTATGGCGATCATTTCCTACCGCAAAAACCCAGATCCAAGCGTGTAACTCCATCCCCCGTTGGTGAGCTAATTTCACCGCCGCTTCTAAGGGGTTCCAACCTTGTGTTAAAGGGTTTTGTGCAGGCGCAATTCGACTGGGATAAATTGGATAACCCGCATTAATTGTTTCAAAATAAACCGTATTAATTCCGGCTGCTGCTAACCGATCAAAAACCTGCGCCAGTCCCGCCTCATTTCTAGCTTTAACAATAGTTCCTCGGTCTAACCAAACCGCCCGAATTTCTGCCCCTAATCGTTCTCCCTCAATGGGATAATGTTGCCATAATTGTTGACGAGTTTCTAACCATTGTTGGCGAGCTTCTGTCCAATTTTGTTGAGCGACTAATTGAGGAAAATTCTTAATTAATTCTCTGGCTTTGGTAATAATTTGATCGGATTTTTTGAAATTAGCACTGGCTAAATTACCTCCAGTTCCTGCAATTAATTGAGTGGAAGCAACCTGTAAATTAATCGGAATATTACCGGAATTTGAGGCAATTAAAGCATTTTCAAAGCGTCCTAATAAATTTATTAATTCCTGACGCATGGCGATCGCCGTTAATTCCTCAATGGGTTGATTTCCGGGGGTCACTTCCAAACCCGCCGGAGCCGTTTGTTCCGAAGGGTCAATAAAACGACTGGGAACCGCCGGAGTATTGGGCAATGTCCGAGTTGCTGTCACGCTAGGGGCGGGGGGCGTAGTTGAACGGGGAGGAGAAATCGGAGCCTGGGGGACGAGCGTAGGGGTGACGGGGCGGGGAGCGGGGACAGTGGCCGTTGGCTGTACCCGGAGTGTGGTGGGTTGGGGTTGGGGTACAGGCAGGGGTATAGAAGCCGGACGGGTGGCTGTTGTCGGCATTGTAGGAGCCGGACGGGTAGCTGTTGTCGGGGTTGGAGGAGTCGGGCGGGGGGCTGTTGGAGGCGGGACGGTCGCCGTGGCGATGGGAGTTGTTGTCGGGTTTTCGGCTAAACCATGACGACTGACCGCCGCTTGTAACCAAGCAATATCAACATCAGGAGAGGATTGATTTCCCCAGCGCCAGCCTAAATAAGTGGCTTTTTGAGTCGTAATAACGGCGGGAGAACTCCCACTGGCTTCCCAAATTCCGGCGGTATAACTTTCTAAGGTTGTAGGAATTAAAACCC
Source organism: Candidatus Obscuribacterales bacterium (assembly GCA_036703685.1). GTDB lineage: Bacteria > Cyanobacteriota > Cyanobacteriia > Cyanobacteriales > Microcoleaceae > Planktothrix. The sequence goes on along the minus strand of DATNRE010000161.1, from coordinate 13,038 downwards.
CCCCTTCAACGGCGTTAGAATTGGTTTGAATTGGCCCCCAAGTTGTTAGGGAAGCGCAGATAGGATCTTTAGTTCGACAGCGATTTTTAGCAATTTGGGGTTTAGCAGGAACGGTCAGGGGAAATGCCCAATAGGAACCTAAAATTGATCGCAACAATTGACGAACTAACGGGGTAGATTTTTCTGCGATCGGGCCGCTGGCAATCACCTGTCCGCCTTGTTTTGCCCACTCTTGTAAAACCTTAGCTTGTTCGGTTTTAATAACAGTTATATTAGGAAGAAATAAAATTCTAATTCCCTGAAGATCCGCCGGGCTTTTAATATTGTTTAAATCCAGGGTTTGATAAGGAATTCTACTGGCTTTTAACCGTTGTTCAATGCTATTCCATTCTGTGGTTTGTTCGGGTTCACGAATTACCCCTAATGAGGTATTTATTTGGCTTAAGGAAGTTAGGGGAATTGATAATTGTAAGATTGTACTGGCAAGAGTTCCCAGGATAACTTGTTGGAAAAACGTTTGCGATCGCCGTTGCACCATTGGTTTATATTGGTTTTTTTATGATAAAATTGATTTAGGTGCGTTAGCATAAATAAACAGAATTGTCAAGCTCTTTTTTTGAGCTAAACCTTGAATTCCGCCGAATTCCCTCTCTTTCCAACTCCACACCTCAAAAATTGGACGAGGATTATACAAATCTTCAATATTCTACCAGGGATCTGTATTAAAGGGAATTAAACTAGGAAAACAAGGTATTTAAACAGATTATATTTTTTCTGTCGCATACCCTATTGATTTATAAAAAAACCAAACTGCTACTTATAGAAGGCTACGGGATACCGTTGAAATGCACAGCAGCTTATTATCTAATTATCAACTAATATTAGTAATTCTTTGAAATAGTCGCTCCAAATAAGAATTTTCTGTGTGTCTTCGACGAACAGTAGAGACATCAATTATTTCTAAGATTTTAGGCCCATGCTTAATCTTGTGATATTCGCCTTTTTGTGTTCTTTCCGTTGCCCTTTTTAATGTAGATTCTATCTGGGCTTTAGAAATTTGTTCAACATTATTATTACGAGTAATTGCATTTCTATTAAATCCTTGCCCGTAATAGTTGGCTAAGGTATCAATGTCAGCAATTAGCCAACTTTCCATGACCTGAACCATTAAATGAATGTCATTTTCATCAATTCCCAAAAAATCCCATTGATCACGGTTTATGAGATGTTGTTTAGCACTGGATACCCTGACAAAATCCTCTGAATCAACTAACAAAAGATTGATAGCATTAGGATGACTTTCTAAACCATGCGTGAAGTTTTCATGAGCGGCATTTCTGCTCCCGCATACAACACAAGTAACCCTTCTTCCTGTTAATCGGTGCAAAAATTGGCTCATTCCTTGTCTGAAGGTGGCTTTAGTTTCCTTTCCATCACCCCCACCTTCCACATAAATCCGAATTTCTACCATCGATTTCCTCCAATTTCTCCCATCCGCCATAAATCCCCTAAGCTATAATTTTTTAGCCAATCTTTCAGTGGTTCAGGTTCTAATCGTCTCATTCGACTTCCTATTTCATCTCGTTCACAGACGAGAATAGATTCGGGAATTTCACTTAAAGCGGATATCAAAGCATCGGAGTGAGTAGTAACAATTAATTGAGTTCTTTGAGAAGCTTCAATTAATAATTGAGCAATGATAGGTAAAATATCAGGATGCAATCCTAATTCGGGTTCTTCAATACAGATCAAAGGAGGGGGAGTTGGATGTAAAAGAATCATTAATAAGCAAAGATAGCGCAATGTTCCATCTGAGAGACGAGTCGCTGGAATCGGTTGATTGAGTCCTCTTTCATGTAAAAAAATTTGAACTGTTCCCCCCGCTATTTTGATAGTAATATCCGTTACAGGTTCATAAAACTTTTGTAAATTTTCAACAATTTTTCTGCTTCCAATACGGTGCTGCAAATCATTAAGAATCAATCCTAAATTACTACAATCTTCGAGTAAAAAATCTTCAGGCAAATCCAATTTTTGCGGCATTCTAGGAGGAGTATAACGCCCTAAATTCCACTCTCGATAAAGTCGGATTTGAGTAAATTGATTACTTAGATAACTTAATTCTGGGTATAAATCAGGATCTTTTCGTTGTGATAAAACCGATTGATCAGGTTTTAAGTCTTCTCGTCTCAATTGACGGCGAGTGGGTTCATTTTCTGTTATTCTTCTTGCATTGAGTACGGGATGACCCTTTTGATAGCGATAGAAAAAGAAAACATCTTGTTCAGAATCATTATTTTTTTGTTCATTTTCGATAGCTTCATCAATAATTTCTAAGCGTTGGGCAACCGTTGTAAAATCAATACGATAGCGTAAAGGCATCCGACCTTCTGGATAATCAATGATAGCTTCAATTTTGGCGATGGGAGTTTCTTGAGTCCCCTTCCATAGCCATTCATTAACTCCTCCACCTTCACGAATTGGCTTAGTTAAATCGCTTGGAATCCCTTGCAATAAGCCTAATACTTCAATTAAATTTGATTTTCCTACACCATTTGTGCCCATGATGACATTTAGGGGCTGTAAATCAATTATTTCTCCCGATGAACCATAGGAGAGAAGGTTTTGGATTTTTAGCGAATTAATAAATTTATAGCCTTCCATAGAGAAAGTCTTGAATACTCCTTAAAGTTTATTTTATATTTTTTTAAACAAACAAAAACCAGATTCTTAACATAACGTAAAACATTTGTTGTGTCAAGTAATTATCTCACTGATACCAATTTTACTATAAATAAAATACTAATACTATGAGATTTTAATTTTTTAGAAATGAGTAACTATTTTTTCTATCCCTGGTAAAAGTCAAAATTGTTAACGGTTAATGATTGACTGATCAAGCTGAGATTAGAAAATATTGTGTTCAGAGGTATAAGATTGAGGTACAATCATGAAATATTTTCAATTGTATATTAACAAAACCGATGAATGACTTAGACCCCACAGTCAAAGAACTCAATAATTTGCTAGACCATCATGATCATGAACATTCTAGCCATCCCCATATTCATAGTGAAGAATCTTTGAGAAAGATAGTCAATCGTCTATCACGACTAGAAGGACATATTCGAGGCGTTAAAACTATGGTACAGGAAAATCGCCCTTGTCCTGATGTCTTAATCCAAATTGCCGCGATTCGCGGAGCTTTAGATCGGGTAGCTAGAATTATTTTAGATGAACATTTGAGTGAATGTGTGGCAAGGGCGGCGCAGGAAGGGAATATTGATATTGAAATTGAAGCCTTAAAAACAGCATTAGATCGATTTTTACCCTAAAAGTGTAGAGACGTGCCATGGCGCGTCTGTAGTTTATTACCTATTACCTATTACCCATTACCTATTACCTATTCCCCATTCCCCATTCCCCATTCCCCTGAATTTAATTATGAAAAATAAGATTATTTTTGGTTTGATTTGGCTGGGATTTATTCTGTATGCGTTTATATTTGCACCCCCGGATCAACCTGATACTTTGGATTTAATCAAAAATCTGTCAACGGGTAACTGGACAGGAATTAATCCCTTAATTATTGCCCTATTTAATATTATGGGAATTTGGCCGTTAATTTATAGCTGTGTTCTATTTATTGATGGGCATGGGCAAAAAACTCCGGCTTGGTTATTTGCAACATTATCCTTTGGGGTAGGTGCTTTTGCGATTTTACCTTACCTGGCTTTACGCCAACCCAACCCTCAATTCTTAGGAAAAAAATCATGGTTTATCAAAATATTAGATTCTCGAATTACGGGACTATTATTAACAATAGGAACAATTATACTGGTTATTTATGGTTTAACCCAAGGCAATTGGGAAGATTTTATTCAACAGTGGCAAACTAGCCGTTTTATTCATGTTATGAGTCTTGACTTTTTATTATTAAGTCTTCTGTTTCCAGTTTTATTAACCGATGATCGGGCTAGACGAGACATGAAAAATTCTGTAATATTTGAGTCAGTTAGCTTAATTCCTTTATTTGGAGCACTATTTTATTTAACGACAAGAGCACCTTTGAATACTCAAACTGAATAATAAGAATTATTTTGATTCCCTGTTCCCTGTTCCCTGTTCCCTGTTCCCTGTTCCCTATTCCCTATTCCCTATTCCCTATTCCCTATTCCCTATTCCCTTCTTTAAATCATCAAACTGAGTAATAAGAATTATTTTGCAGATCTTAAAATTCTTAGAATATCCTCTATAATACAATTCCAATATTCTCAACTGAGTCTATTCTCCGTTTCCCGTTTTCGACAAAACCATGAACAAGCGTCTAGCATCTTGGAATCATTATTTTCCACTCATCCTAACTAGCTTTCTGATGAGTGCTTGTGGCGGTGAACCCCAAGCTGCTGCGCCTCCACCCGTGGTGGTAAATTTGGCAACCGTAGGTACGAGTAATGTTAGAGACGCTAGTGAATTTAATGCTAGGGTTGAAGGAATTGAAAATGCGGTGATTCAACCCCGTGTGAATGGCTGGGTGAAACAGGTTTTTGTCCGTTTAGGCGATCGCATTTCCCAAAATACTCCCCTAATTGAAATTGACGGACAACAACAACAGGCAAATTATGAAGGTCAATTAGCCAGCGTTGAGTCCAGAATCGCCCAACTCAATACCGCTAGGGCTAATTTGGATGCCCAACGAGCAGAATTACAGCGAATACAGGCCCAACTGACCTATCAATCACAAGAAGCGGATTTACAAGATGCTCAACAAAGCCTAGCCGCCGAACAAAACGAAAAACAGCGATTAGAGTATGAATTAGAATACACCTCCGTCGCCGATGAGTTAAAAACCGCCCAAGAGAATGTGCAGGTGGGACTCAAAGAACGCGATCGCCGCCGGGCGATTATGGATGAACGAAAAAGAGCCTATGATCGTTATAAAGAACTCTACGAACAAGGGGTGGTATCCTCAGAAATCTACGATCAAAAATTGCGGGATTATCAAGCCACGGAATCGGATTTTGCAGCCCAAGAACGGGAGATTATGTCCCTTCAGGCACGGGTAAGAACGGCCCAACAAAACCTAGACCGTCAAATTTCCACCTTAAAGACCCAAATTGAGACGCAACAAAGACGGATTGATGCTTCTGGTGCCCGAGTTGAAAGTGCCTCCCAGAATTATAGTCGTGAGGTCTCCACCCTCAGCGCTCAAATCGCCAGTCAACAAAAAGTTATTCAGGCTCAAGAATCAGAAATCCAACGACTCCAGCGCGATATTGACCAAGCCCGGTCAACGGCAACGGCCGGACAAATCCAATTAGGATATTATCAAATCAATTCCCCGATTGATGGAATCGTCGGGGATGTATTAGTAAAGGCTGGGGATTTTGTCGATAGTCAAACTGTGATTACGACTATCCGACAAAATGACTTATTAGAAGTTCAAATTAATATTCCGATTGAACGCCTCTCTCAAATTAGGGCAGGAACTTTAGTCGAGCTTAGATCTCAAGAAACCGGAGAATTAATTGGCAACTCCCAGGTTTCCTATATCGCCCCCAGTGCCGGGACAGGAACCCAAACCATTTTAGTCAAAGCCCTTTACGATAACCGCAATAATCGACTGCGAACCGATCAAATTGTCCGAGCCAAAGTGATCTGGGAACAACAATCAGGAATTACAATTCCCGTCACTTCTATTAGTCGGATTGGCGATCAAAGTTTTGTATTTGTTGCCCAAGAACAAACCCAGGAGGGGAAAACTCAATTAATCGCCAAACAAAAACCCGTGCAGTTGGGCAGTATTCAGGGTCAGAGCTTTGAAGTCCGCTCTGGTTTAAAAACCGGAGAAAAAGTGGTGATAGATGGCGTAGTCAAGTTGCGAGATGGCACACCCATTACGGATCAAAAACAGCAACCCACCACCGACGCCCCCTCACCGGGAAAACAATAAATTACCTGGTTAATCGTTAACCCCCCAATAACTGCCAACCCCTGAGAAGACTGCTATGCTTCTGTTTGTTCAAACCTTTATTAAACGACCCGTCCTCACGACAGTCTGTAGTATCCTGATTATTTTGGTGGGTGCTATCTCCATTCCCCTGCTGCCGATTACCCAACTCCCTAACCTCGCGAATACCCAAATTAGCGTTACCGGGGTCAATATTGGGGCGGATGCAGAAACAACTGAAACCACCGTGACCACCATCATCGAGCGGGAAATTAACGGGGTGGAGGGGATGAAATATATGTCCTCAAGTACGGGAAATAACGGTATCAGTGATATCTCGGTGTTTTTTCCCAATGATGCCGATCGGAATATTGCTCAGGTGAACGTCCAAAACCGAGTCGCCCAAGCCGAGTCTAATTTGCCCGATGTTGTGAAGCAAACGGGACTCTCGGTTCAAGCCTCATCGCCCAATATTCTCCTGGTGATCGGGTTTTATTCCGACAAAGATGAAACGGGAAAACCCCTCTACGATCCCACCTTTATTAGTAACTATATTGATCTGTTTATTGTTGACCAAATTAGCCGAATTCCTGGGGTGGGTCAGGTCACCATCTTTGGAGAGCGGAAATATGCCATGCGACTCTGGCTCGATCCGGCTCGGATGGCTGCCAGGGGATTAACGGCTCAGGATGTGGTCGCAGCTTTACTCGAACAAAACGTCCAAGTCGGGGCGGGAAAAATTGGTCAACAACCTACTCCCCCCGATCAACTGTTTGAAATCCCCCTACAAGCTACGAGTCGGCTGCGGGGGGCAGAGGAATTTGAACAACTGGTACTCAAAACCAATAGTGATGGTAGTTTAATTACCCTTCGGGATGTAGGAAAGGCGGAGTTAGGGGCGGAAAGTTACGATTTAGACGCCACCTTTAACGGAGAACCCGCCGCGGGTTTAGGAATTTATCAATTACCCGGAAGTAACGCCTTAGAAACGTCGGATCAAATCAAAGCCAAAATTGAGGAGATGACCAAAAGTTTCCCCCCGGGACTCAAAAGCCGGATTGCCTATGATACGACTCTATTTGTTAAGGTGTCCCTTGAGGAAGTGGTGATCAGTTTACTGATGGCCGTTGCCCTAGTGGTGTTGGTAATTTTTATCTTTTTACAGGACTGGCGAGCAACTTTAATCCCCTCCATTGCCATTCCGGTGGCCTTGATCGGGGCGATGGCTGGGTTAAAAGTCTTTGGTTTTGAACTCAATACCTTAACCCTATTTGCCTGTACCTTGGCAACGGGGTTAGTGGTGGACGATGCCATCGTGATTGTGGAAGCCGTCTCGATCAAAATTGAGCAGGGGATGAAAGCCCGTCAAGCGGCTTTAGATGCCATGCAGGAACTCACCGGGGCGACCATTGCCACTTCGGTGGTGTTGATGGCGGTTTTTATTCCCGTGTCCTTTTTTCCGGGAACCACCGGGGCGATTTATCGGCAATTCGCCATGACGATTATTTTTGCCCTGGTGTTTTCCACCTTTAACGCCCTTTCCTTTTCCCCCAGTATGGCCGGGTTATTACTCCGCCCCAAACAAGAAAGCCACGGGCCCTTGGGATGGTGTTTTGATCGATTTAATCAAGGTTTTGCTTGGGTACAGGAGGGATACCGTAAATTCATTACCTTTTTAACCCGGATTAATGCCTTAGTCATGGGTGTGTTTGTGGCGGGGTTAGTGGCCACGGTGTTGGTCTATCAACTGGTACCCTCAGGATTTGTTCCCGAAGAAGATCAGGGCTATCTGCTGATTCTGTTTCGGACTCCTGATGGGGTGTCCCTCAACTATACCGCTAAAGCCGCGGAGCAAATTGTGGATCGGGTTTTAGCCATTCCTGAAATTGAAACTGCTTTTGTGGTGCCGGGATTTGGTTTTGAGGGACAAGACCCCAGTCAAGGGATCGCCTTTGTGTCACTTAAACACTGGGAAGAACGCCGTAACCCTGAACAGTCGGTTTATGGGATCTTAAGAAAATTAAATGGGTCTTTACAATCGATTCCTGAACTTCAAGCCTTCGCGGTGAATGCTCCCCCGGTACAGGGTTTAAGTACGACCGGAGGCTTTGAATTTCAACTCTTAGATACGACGGGAACTTTACCGATTCAATCCCTAGTGGAAAATGGTAATCGTTTAATTGCCGCAGCTAATGCCAATCCGACTTTCGCCGGGGTATTTAGTCAGTTTTCAGCCGGTAAAGCTCAGAAGCGGGTGGAGGTTCTGCGCGATCGCGCTAAAGCCCTGAATGTCAATATTAATGATATCTTTGGCACACTACAAACCTATTTAGGGTCATCCTATGTGAATGATTTTGTCCTGGGTCAACGTCAATATCGGGTTTATGCCCAGGCTTCCCCAGAATTTCGCGCTAGACCCGAAGATATTGATCAGTTATATGTACGTTCCCAAGATGGCGAGATGATTGCCCTGAGTAATTTGGTCAGACTCACGGATTTTGTCGGGCCAGAAACTATTAACCATTTTAATATCTTCCGTTCCATGCTGATTCAAGGCAACCCTGCCCCTGGAGCCAGTACGGGCCAAGCGATCGCCGCAATGGAAAAATTAGCCTCTGAGGTCTTAGACCCCGGTTTTGATTATTCCTGGCAGGGAAGTGCCCTGGAGGAAAAATCCTCCGGGGGTTCGGCGATTTTAATTTTCGGATTAGCTTTTATCATGGTATTTCTGGTGCTATCGGCCCAGTATGAAAGTTATATTGACCCGACAATTATTATGTTGTCTGTGCCTCTGGCGGTTTTGGGGGCAATGGCGGCCGTTTGGTTCCGGTCAAATATCCTGATGCAAGGGACGGTCTGGCCGGTGATCACCAATGATGTCTATGTGCAGGTGGCCTTGGTAATGTTGATTGGTTTGGCGTCTAAAAACTCTATTTTGATTGTGGAGTTTGCTAACCAACTACGAGACAAGGGCCTAAATATTACCCAGGCGGCAATTCAAGCGGCGGAACAACGGTTCCGACCAATTCAAATGACGGCGATTTCTAGTTTAATCGGGTTTTGGCCGTTGGTGGTTGCCTCCGGTGCGGGTTCTAGTAGTCGTTGGTCATTGGGAACGGCAATTTTTGGGGGTTTGTTAGCGGGAACCGTATTAAGTTTGTTAATTACACCGAACCTGTACATTACGATTAAAACCCTAGAGGAACGTTTTCTCAAAGGGAAAAAATCCGATAAATCTAATAACAATAAATCGGATAAAAATACTCCCCCCTCTCCACCGGAAGATCCCCAGTCTCCGAGGAAATCTTCTGAGACTTTGCCCTCCTCAGATAATGGTTCTATCCAACCCGATAGTAGTGTCAGTAAGCCCTAAATTGTTACCGATCAATCTGGGAAAATGTCAAACAATAGGGTATCTAGGTCAGAGTTGCAGTCGAGTTCTGATAGACTCAAGTTAACCCGGTTAGGAGGACTAGCATCCACCATGGCTAAAGACATTTTCCATCAACAGGTTAGAAATGCTTTAATCAAAGATGGATGGAATATTACTCATGATCCTTTAACAATTCGCATTAGCGAATCCATAAAATTACAAATTGATTTGGCGGCAGAAAGTGCGATCGGTGCGGAAAAAGATTCCGAAAAAATTGCCGTAGAAATTAAAAGCTTTATTGGAGACTCTGATATTAGCTCTTTTCATACTGCCTTGGGACAATATCTTAACTATTGTCAAGCCCTGGAAGAAAAAGAACCAGAGCGGATTGTTTATTTAGCAATCCCTTCTGAAACTTATAAGGATTTTTTTCAGCTTTCTTTCATCCAACGTGCTTTGAGACGTTACCAAGTCAAGCTAATGATTTATAATCCTAAATTAGAGGAGATTAACCAATGGATAAAGTAGAACGTTATCGACAATTGATTAAACAAATTTTGACCGAACACGCCCAGACCGCAACAACTGAGGATACGGTGAAGGCAGCGTTAATCTTTGATAGTGAACATGACCATTATCAACTCGCTTATGTGGGTTGGCAAGGAGATAAGCGGGTATTTGGCCCGGTGATGCACTTTGATATTCAAGAGGGCAAAATTTGGATTCAGTATAATGGAACCGAAGACTCTGTTGCCCAGAGATTGGTGGAGATGGGCGTACCGACTTCAGATATTATTCTGGGTTTTCATTCCCCTTTCAAACGCCAATTTACGGGTTATGCAATGGGCTAGTTAAGTTGAATAAACCATGAAAAACTGGGCTTAAGTTAACAAGCATTATGATGGCTATGGTTAGTCGTAAACTTTCAATCAAATCCTCTATAAAATATGTCAAACGCATCGCAACAACCCAAACAGTCTAAACCTCAATCTCAACCGTTGAGTTTAGATGCTTTATCCGAACGAGTTGAACGCTTAGAACAGAAGTTAGATAAAGCGTTATTATTATTAACGGATATATACCGATACCAAAAATTACGGGATTTTTTAGAAGCCGAAAATTGGAAAGCTGCGGATGAGGAAACCACAAGAATTATGTTAGAAATTATGGGAAAAACTAGCCTAGAAAATATTATTCCTGATGAAGTTATGAATTTTCCCTGTAGTGCATTAAGTCTGCTGGATCAACTGTGGATGAGTTACAGTCAAGGTCGTTTTGGCTTTAGTGTTCAACAACAAATTTATACTAATTTAGGGGGAACCGATGATATTTCTGATATTGATATGAAAGTCTTGCAAGCAATGGAGGCTCAATTCGGATGGAGTGTCAATAATAAATTATTAGATTATGACGATCTTGATTTTAGTTCAGAAGCTCCTGTGGGGTGTCATCCGTCTGGGTGGTGGCGATCGCCCTACGGAGCCAAAATGGAAGTCTATTTTATTGCCCGTTTAATTCGTTGTGGTGTTGATTAATCTGGAGAATTTATGAATCTCAATCGATTTAATCATTGGTTAAATCAAAGACAAATTAAACTTTTAGAATCCGCTTATCAAAGCGCTCAAGAAATTAAAGCCTTAGAAGATCAATATTTTCAAGGAAATCCGATTGGGTATGATCTTGAATATAAAAAAACCGTGGTTGATTATGTTAAAAGTTTACGCGATCGCCACCTCTTAACGATTCGGTTTAATTTGAGTCAATTTCAGTTCAATAGTTTTTTGTGGAATCCTCAATCCTTATCCCAGGAAAAAACTTTTCCATCCGTTGGTATTCCCGACATTGAAATTATCGAAAAGCTCAATTTTATTGATGGGGTGATCAAAAAATATCGGGACGACTCGGAAGATTTCTTAATTAATAGTTTAGCCAATACCTCAACATCGATGGGGTTAACACCAGAAGAATTAAAAACAGAAAACAATGAATCTGCGATCGCCCGTACCCTAGATGCTCCAATTATATCGGTGGCTTCTAGTGTCCCCACTCCACCTAGAAATAAAGGGTTTAATTGGGGATGGTTTCGGGGAAATCAGGTTAAACCGGACTACGAGCAACAGGTAGTTCAAGAATTAAGAATTAGACGGATTCAAGATCAAGTGGCTAGGCGTTGGATCTTGATTTTATTTTTGATTCCCGTGTTGGTTCAAATCGCTGTTAAAAATATAGTTTTTAACCCATTAATGGGCAATTATAGTAATAAATATCCTACTAAAATTGAACTCAGTTCTGCGATTCAAGAGGAGTTTTTACAGGAGTATTCTTTTTTTAAAGAAAGTTTAGAAATCAAAGGATTTTTAGCAGGAAAACCTATGATTTCAGAAGCAGAAAAAGCAGAAAAATTATCAGAAAAAGCGATAGAACTTTGGCAGGAATCCCGTAATCGTGCCTTGAATGGATTAAAAAATGTTTTATCCGATGGTGTAGCTTTACTTGCCTTTGGGGGATTAGTTTATTTTAATCGAAATAAAATCACGGTATTAAGAAGTTTTTCTAATCGAACTTTCTTGAATTTAAGTGACCCTTTAAAAGTATTTTTATTTATTTTAATTACGGATATGTTTGTGGGCTTTCACTCCGCCGAAGGATGGGAAGTTTTATTAGAAGGAGCGATCGCTCATTTTGGACTTCCTGAAAGTAGAATAGCCGTTAATAGCTTTATTGCCACGGTTCCCGTGATTATTGATTCCTGTATCAAATTCTGGATTTTTAGCTATCTCACCCGCTATTCTCCAGCCGCTTCTGCAATTTACGAGCGGATGAATACCTAATCTATAGATAATTTGTAGCCTGCTGATGAAAAGTTAGCATGAAAATTGATGTTTTCAGTATATCAGTTGAGTATATCAGTATTTTATATAAAGCCTGTGAACCCTGATTAATCAAAGATTACGCCTCTAAAACTCTAAAAATACCATCAACTTTTTTAAACTTTTGTAAACAAGGTTAAAAATAACGCTCAAAAACAAAAAATTCGAGCTATTTTTAAGATATAGAGTTATTTTTACAATAAATTATATTTAGGGCGAGCCCAGGGAGGCGATTATGAATATGCGACTGGTTATGTTCTCGGGTATGGTGATGATGTTAGTCGGTACAATGGCCGGACTGGGAGTTTCTAAATATAGCGAGAAACAATATCAATGCTGTAATATTGGCCCTGCTGTAGACGTCGGTTATAGTCAGTCGAGGGCACCTCTGACTTACGCCCTCGCCGGTGCCGCCATGGGTTTTGTTTTTGGTTCTACCCTCGAGTTAGTTAGACAGTCCACACCGCAAGAAGTGGAAAAGTAAGAATAGAGAATCGGAAATCGCGAATGAGTTTGCACAGACAGGACTTACGCAGTTACGCCTTGCGTAAGTCCTGTAAATTGTCAATTGCCCCTAACGCCCCAATGATGGGGGCAATGAGCCTCTTAAAGTCCCCCAATTTTGGGGGATTTAGGGGGCGGATCTTGCTGCTTTAGAAATAGTCTCTAAAACTGCTGATAAATCCTTCATAACCTGATCATTAGTAAATCTGAGAACACGGTAGCCAAAAGCCTCTAATTTTTCAGTCCTAGCTTGATCGTATTCTTGTTGTTGATCGTGAATGCCACCATCAACCTCTATGACCAATTTGACACTAGGACAGTAAAAATCAAGAATAAACTTT
>DATNRE010000160.1:0-2234 GCA_036703685.1 Candidatus Obscuribacterales bacterium | reverse complement strand
TAGTTTTCCCTAGGTTTTCCAGTTGGGAATTAATGATTTTTTGGAAGTCTGAATTGATTGCTGTTTGCAAGTTGTAGCTTGCTGCAAACCGTTTAACTGTGATTGCAATAACCCGGTGATCAAGGCAACGCTACCAGCGTCACCAATAGCGGTTCCTGTCTCAAACTGGGTTCGGATATGTTCGTTTGTTAGACCTTCCTGAACACTACCCACGGCTCCAATATGATCCGCTAGGTTTTGATGAACTGGGTTGGATAAAGCTAATTCTCGCAGGGCAGCTAAATCCGATTGACTGATAGCGTCCTGATTTAATCCCAGTTCCTCAACCAAAGCTAAGGCTCCTTGTCCGAGTTCGGCTTCGACTTCATCCCAGTCGATAAACTCCTCTGAGTCCTCAATGCTGAAGCTCTCAGGGGTTGGTTTTTCTGACTTGGGAACTGTGCCGTTTAGCTTTTGGGGAGTAGTTCCGGTGAGATGGTTTGCGATCGCAACTTCCCAAGACTCATGAATCTTGTTGGGGTCATAGCCCATTTGTTTGATAGCGATTAAGATTTCTGATTCGGAAACATTAAGCTGCTTGGCTAAGTTTTTCAGAATCAGAAACTGTACTTTTTGCATTGTCGATTTTTGATTCGGTTGTGCAGACATTTTCTAGCTCCTCTAAGTATTTTTTGATGGTTAATGATTGAGAATTGTTAACAATAAAATCGTCAATTAAGTCCGGGCGTGGTGCTGATTTGCATTGCTTTTTGTCATGTTCATCAATGCGCTCAATACACCAAACAACATAATCACAGTAGGCTTTACGAGGTTTGTAATACTTCCAAAAATCATCAACATGAGTAATTAAAAGGTTGACCCATGTTCTGAGTGTTTGGGGCTTGCGTTTTAGCCGTTCAGTTAAATCCTTTTGGGAAGTATACAAACTGTTTTCGGTTCGATTCTTGTAAAGCCTAACCCGTTCATTGTTTGGGATAACTTCTGGGTTAATTACTGTCATTTTCCTTGGGATAATAAAGTGAATTAATTGCTTCCCACAGTTGAGCCTCTGATTTTGAGGATGTGGCTAGGCTGTTTAGTTTTCAAGGTTCCGAGGGGGAGAAGCGGTAAAGCCTCTCAGGGTGAGTGATAGCTTCCTTTGGGTATCTTCTGAGTCCTATCTAGGGTTCTGCGAGAGGATGTTCTGGGGTGCTATGTTGGCTAGTATTACACTTATTACCCGTGAATGTCAAGAAACAATCAAGGGTAATTATATATTTAAAATATTTGGGGGTCTTAAAAGGTTTGAAGGGTACAAGGGGTACAAGGGGTACAAGGGGTATAAGTGTAGACATGGTATTTAAGGGTAAAGCGGGTGATAATAGTAAAAAGCTCAAACGATGACGATGGAAAAAATCAAACCGCTAAAAGTAGACCCGCCTGAAGCCCTGCACTTCAAATTTAAGAAGATGTGCCTTGAGCTTTATACCAACATGAAAGCTAGGGCTTTATGCCTTATAGAGTTAGATGTTGCAAACTATGAACAAGGGATAGACACACTAAAAACAGCCTCTAACACCAAAGGAATAGATCCTAGTGAGATTCTACCCATCCTCTGTAAAGCCATTGAAGGGAAGACTCTTGAGGATGTCGAACTCGCGTTATTAGCTGACACCTTAGACATTGATCAAGCCGTTCTACAGCACTGCCGGGATAAAAACACCAATGGAAACAAACGAACTAAAAACGCCCCATGTCATAGCTAACTGGGAACCCGCTATCAGTCCATCAGGGTTAGCTTTTCTTGCTCCCGATGGACTAAGAAAAGGGGAAGTTTTATCTATTTATAAAGATATTGAGGACTGGCTAACGGAAACGGCGGCTAAGTGGGGTGAGGTGCGGTTACTGTATAACGGAGCGAAACAGGGATTAAGAAAAATAGGAGCGAGTGCAACAATGTCCAATTCAACCCCTAACCCTAACCCTAACAAACCATCGGAACCCGTCAACCCCAAAGTTAACCCCATCACCCTTAGACCTGATGACGACTATCAACGGGTAACAGAATTTTTATTAAGTCATTGGCAGGATGGAAAATCAGTCTGTGTAGTTAGTCAAATTGATAACCGTTGCCTATTCCAAAATGACAAACTTCTCCCGGCACGGGCTATCATTCAACCCTCTGAATGGATTGGACAGAATTATCTATGGTATTGGCGCGACTCAATGGATGATTACGCCGCGCTCCGTGAACT
>DATNRE010000159.1:0-1580 GCA_036703685.1 Candidatus Obscuribacterales bacterium | reverse complement strand
GGGGATTACCAGTTCCTTAGAAGGAATTTTAGAGGAAATTGGAGTTAAATATGATGTGTTTTACGATGTTGAACCCGACCCTTCTTTAGATACGGTACAACGGGGATTAACCTTAATGAATACGTTTAAACCCGATGTAATTATTGCCATTGGGGGCGGTTCTCCCATGGATGCAGCTAAAATTATGTGGCTGATGTATGAACATCCTGATATCGAATTTGAAGGGTTAGCCATGCGGTTTATGGATATCCGTAAACGGGTTTATGAATTGCCTCCTTTGGGCAAAAAAGCGATGTTAGTTGCGATTCCGACCACCTCGGGAACTGGTTCAGAAGTGACGCCTTTTGCCGTTGTGACCGACCGCCGGACTAATATTAAATATCCTCTGGCCGACTATGCCTTAACACCAAATATGGCAATTGTTGACCCGGAATTGGTGTTAAATATGCCCAAAAGTTTAACCTCTTTTGGAGGAGTTGATGCCCTAACCCATGCCTTAGAATCCTATGTTTCGGTGTTGGCTTCGGAATATACCAATGGGTTATCCTTAGAGGCAATTCGGTTAATCTTTAAATACCTGCCGAGTTCCTATAATAATGGAGCAAATGATCCTAAAGCTCGGGAAAAAATGCACTATGCTTCTACCATGGCGGGGATGGCATTTGCGAATGGATTCCTAGGAATTTGTCACTCCTTAGCCCATCAATTAGGGGGTACATTCCACATCCCCCACGGGTTAGCAAATGCCTTAATGATTAGTTATGTGATTCGTTACAATGCCACCGATGTTCCGTTCAAACAAGCCACTTTTTCCCAGTATAAATATCCGAATGCAAAATGGCGCTATTCTCGGATTGCGGATTATCTGCGCTTAGGGGGAGACACCGAAGATCAAAAAATCGATTATTTGATTTTAGCCATTGAAGAATTAAAGCGCCAAGTGGGAATTCCAGCTTCTATTAAAGAGGTTTTAAAAGATACCACCGAAGCGCAATTTCTGGCTAAATTAGATGAAGTTGCAGATCAAGCTTTTGATGATCAATGTACCGGAGCAAATCCCCGTTATCCTTTGATTAAAGACTTGAAACAACTGTTAATTGATGCCTATTATGGTCATCCTTTAGTATCTAATGATTACAATGGCGATCGCATTTTCCCCGTCTTTGAACCCCAACCCACAATGATTGGCGGTTAAAGACACAGACACGGAAACCGGGTTTCTGATGTTGAGAAACTCGGTTTTTGGGGTTGGGTGCGATCGCATTTCAAGATTTTGGTTGAGGTAATCAAGAATTTATAAAATATGTTTTACTTTCCTAATACTTTTTCCCTGAGCTTTGACAATAATAACTTTAACAATATTACCATCAGCTAAAGAAATCATTTTTTTATAAACTTCTTCTTTTTAATTCCCGGCGATCGCTCCTTCCCAATCTTTCCATCTCCTCAATTAAATTCTCGAAATCCAAATGCTCAATATCTCGCGCTTTGAGTTTCGCTGCTGTATCTTCACACCACGCTACAAAATATTGCTCGTAAAGGGTATCATTTTTGGATATGAGTTCAGCCCTGATTTTTAC
>DATNRE010000158.1:0-1585 GCA_036703685.1 Candidatus Obscuribacterales bacterium | reverse complement strand
TTACCCCAACAGCCTGAACTGGTAGGTTTTTCCTTTTCTTGGGAACTTGATTATGTCAATATTTTTGAGCGTTTAGAATTCTTAAATATTCCCCTACGTTCAATTCAAAGAACCGAAAAACACCCCTTAATTTTTGGAGGTGGCCCCGTATTAACGGCTAATCCCGAACCCTTTGCCGATTTTTTTGATATTATTTTACTCGGGGATGGGGAAAATTTATTGGGAGATTTTATCGACGCTTATCAACAGGTTCGTCATGAATCTCGCCTCACTCAATTACGACATTTAGCACAGGTTCCAGGCATTTATATTCCCAGTTTATATCAAGTTTCTTATCACAGTTTAGAGGGCGAAATTCAAGAGATTAAACCCCTAGATTCTACTATTCCTTCCCAAGTCCAAAAACAAACCTATCGAGGCAATATTTTATCCGCTTCAACGGTGGTGACAGAAAAAGCCGCTTTGGAAAATATTTATATGGTAGAAGTGGTTCGCAGTTGTCCTGAAATGTGCCGTTTTTGTTTAGCTAGTTATTTGACTTTACCCTTTAGAACTGCTAGTTTAGAAGCCTCATTAATTCCCGCCATTGAAAAGGGACTACAAGTAACAAGGCGCTTAGGTTTATTAGGGGCGTCGGTAACACAACATCCCGAATTTGATCAATTATTAAACTATTTAACCCAACCGAAATATGATGATGTGCGGTTAAGTATTGCTTCAGTTAGAACTAATACCGTGACCGAAAAATTGGCAAAAACCTTAGCAAAAAGAGAGACTCGCACCTTAACAATTGCCGTAGAAAGTGGTAGCGATCGCCTGCGAAAAATTATTAATAAAAAGTTAGAAAACCAGGAAATTCTGCAAGCCATTATTAACGCTAAAAACGGCGGTTTACAGGGCATGAAAATCTATGGGATGGTGGGGATTCCAGGGGAAGAATTAGAGGATGTACAAGCCACCGTAGACCTAATGAAAGCCTTAAAAAAATCAGCCCCCGGCTTTAGATTAACCTTGGGTTGTAGTACCTTTGTGCCGAAATCCCATACTCCCTTTCAATGGTTTGGGGTAAATCCCGATGCGGAAAAACGCCTCAAATTATTAGAAAAACAGTTAAAATCCCAGGGAATAGATTTTAGACCCGAAAGTTATAAATGGTCAGTCATTCAAGCGCTACTTTCCAGGGGCGATCGCCGTCTTTCCCACCTATTAGAATTAGTAAGAAACTATGGAGAATCCCTCGGAAGTTATCGGCGAGCCTTCAAAGAATTGCGGGGAAAATTACCGACTATGGAATATTACGTTAACCAAAATTGGGATTTAGATCAAGTATTACCTTGGGAACATCTGCAAGGCCCCTTACCCGTCGCCACCCTGAAAAAACACCTCGCAGATTCTCTATCTGGTTCATAAGCAAAGCCCACGCACTTTATCTATCTATTTCTTGGTGTCTTTGTGGTTCCTTCTTCACTTAAAAAGTTAACCAATTGAATAATTCATTAACCGATAATTGGTAATCTTTTAATATATCTAAAACGGGTAAAATTTGTTCTCCTTCAAATACTTCGGGTTGTTGTTTGGGTTTAAA
>DATNRE010000157.1:0-28722 GCA_036703685.1 Candidatus Obscuribacterales bacterium | reverse complement strand
TGATAGGTGTCCCGGGACGCTTCAGCCAATTCCCGTTGTAGCTCAGAATAAACATAAATTCCCGAACGGTATTGTGTCCCAGCATCGTTACCCTGACGCATTCCCTGAGTCGGGTTATGGCTTTCCCAAAAGACTTTCAGCAATTGTTCATAACTAATAATTTTCGGATCATAAACCACTAACACGACCTCATTATGTCCCGTTAGCCCGCTACAAACTTCCTCATAGGTAGGGTTAGGAGTAAATCCGGCACTGTAGCCCACGGAGGTGCTAAACACCCCTTCCTGCTGCCAAAACCGACGTTCTGCACCCCAAAAACAACCCATCCCAAACATTGCCATTTCTAACCCGGTCGGGAAAGGCGGTTTCAGGGGATTACCATTAACATAGTGTTTGTCGGGTACGGACATGACTTGTTTCCGTCCGGGTAAGGCGTCGGAAGCCGAAGGCATTTTTAGTTTTTTGCCGAGTCCAAAGATGTGCATAATTGAATAGATGTGTGAAAGATAGCTTTAGATTTCTTTATATTAACGTTTTTATCGCGGTTTTTGCTGAACCAGAAACTCGGTTTTTCAGGGTTAATGATTTATTCTTGGATGAATCCTGTTAATGATTTTAAGATTCTGATTATTTTAATTTGATACAATAAAACCAGAAAAATCACTAAAATTGAAAAAAATTCAGATATGATGTGGGATCAAATTTCCGAACAAATTAGTCAAGCTACGGGAGAACCGTTTCAAATTTGCGATCGCCATGCCGTGGGTGGAGGGTGCATCAATCAAGGCTATCAAATTAGTCAAGGTTCCCGTCATTATTTTATTAAACTCAATCAAATTAGTCAAGTAGGAATGTTTGAAGCCGAGGCTTTAGGGCTTCAACAAATTGGGAAAACCCAGACCATTAGAGTTCCTCAAGTTATTTGTTGGGGAGGGTTGGGAAATTCCGCTTATTTGGTCTTAGAATGGCTAAATTTAGCGGGGGAAAATGCCCCTTCAGCCTGGGAAGAAATGGGAAAAAACTTAGCGTTACTGCATCGCTGGACACCCGCCCAGGATTATCCTGGGTTTGAGCACTTTGGCTGGGAAATTAATAATACAATTGGTTCCACACCTCAAATTAATACCTGGACAAATAATTGGATTAAATTTTGGCAAGAACATCGAATTAACTATCAATTAAAATTGGCTAAACGGCGAGGAGGCTATTTTGAACAGGAAGAAAAATTACTAAAAAAAATACCGGAATTATTAGGTAATTATGCTCCTAAACCTTCCTTAGTTCACGGAGATTTATGGGGAGGAAATGCGGCAATTTCTTCAGTGGGAGAACCGGTGATTTTTGATCCAGCTAGTTATTTTGGAGATCGAGAAGTTGATTTAGCCATGACTGAATTATTTGGAGGGTTTCCGCCTCGTTTTTATCAAGGTTATCAGGCTATTTTTCCTATGGATTCAGGTTATCAGCGACGTAAAATACTTTATAATCTTTACCATATCTTAAATCATTTTAACTTATTTGGAGGCAGCTATGGCAGACAAGCTAATCAGATGATTAAAGAAATTTTACGCTAAACTTTAACTCAACCCGCACTGACCCCTGATTTCCTCCTGTATTTATAGTTTTTTCCGATGAATGACGCTCAACCAGATAACCCACTCACTAGAATTTTGATTGTTGATGATACGCCTGATAATTTATATCTGTTGTCAGCGATGTTAACAGAACAGGGGTATCATGTGCGCTGCGTAATTAATGGTTCGGCCGCGATTATGGGTGCAATTGCTGACCCACCGGATTTAATTTTATTAGATATTCGGATGCCTCAAATGAGTGGCTATGAAGTTTGTAAACAGTTGAAGTCTTCCGAACGAACCCGGGATATTCCTGTGATTTTTTTAAGCGCATTAAATGAAGTTTTTGATAAAATTCAAGCCTTTGAAGTGGGCGGTTTAGACTATATTACTAAACCTTTTGAAATTCGAGAAGTTTTAGCCAGAATCAAAAATCAACTCAATTTACAAGCGGCAAAATTACAAATTCAACAATTAAATACGGAACTAGAACAACGGGTCAAAGAACGAACTAAGGAACTAGAACGAGTTAATTTGCGATTGTTACACATGGCTTCCCATGACGCCCTCACGGGCTTACCGAATCGAGTATTTTTCATGGAAAGATTAATAGCAGTTTTAGCCTATACTCATACCCATTTAAATTCTCAGTTTGCGGTATTATTTCTCGATTGCGATGATTTTAAAGTCGTTAATGATTCATTAGGACATTTAGCGGGAGATCAACTCTTAAAAGCGGTGGCTCAAAGATTAACCCATTGTATTAATCCTAATTATACTTTGGCTCGATTTGAAGGAGATGAATTTACTGTGCTTTTAGAAAAGATTGAATCCGTGGATGAAGCCACCCAATTAGCAGAAACGATTCAACAGGCTTTGATGAAACCTTTTTTACTCAATCAACATGAAGTTTTTATTAATACCAGTATTGGGATTGTTTTAGGAAATTATGAGTATGAACAGCCGGAACATTTACTCAGGGATGCAGATACGGCAATGTATCAAGCTAAAAACTTAGGAAAAGCCCGTTATCAAGTGTTCAATCGAGAGATGCACACCCGTGCTTTAACTCGTTTACAATTAGAAAATGACCTCCGACGCGCCATTGAACGTCAAGAATTTATTATTTATTATCAGCCAATTATTTGCTTATCAACGGGAAGAATTAGTAGTTTTGAAGCCTTAGTTCGTTGGAAACATCCCGAACGGGGTTTAGTTCCACCGGATCATTTTATTCCCGTTGCTGAAGCCACGGGTTTAATTGTTCCCCTAGGATTTTGGGTCTTAGAAAATTCCTGTCGTCAACTGAAATTCTGGCAAGAACAATCTATTGAACGAGGGGAAGTTTTTGAGATTACCATGAGTGTCAATTTATCTGTTAAACAGTTTTCTCAAGATGATTTAATTGAAAAAATTGATCAAGTTCTTGAGAGCTTGAAATTAGATAGTAAAAATTTAAAATTAGAAATTACAGAAAGTGCCATTATGGATAATCCCCAATTGGCTTCGGAGCTATTTGAACAACTCAAAGCTCGGAAAATTCAGTTAAGTTTAGATGACTTTGGGACGGGATATTCTTCCTTGAGTTATTTACACCAATTTCCCTTAGATATTATTAAAATTGATCGATCTTTTATTGGGAACCTAGATTCTGTGGGAAAAAATTTAGAGGTCGTTCAAGCAATTCTTAACCTCGCCCATCATTTGGGAATGAGTGTGGTAGCCGAGGGAATTGAAACCCCAGAACAATTATCCTTACTGCGACTTTTGGGCTGCGAATTAGCCCAGGGGTATCTATTCGCTAAACCTTTGGATGCCGTCGCCGCAGAAACTCTGTTTTTCTCCCATCCTCAATGGTAATATAGCAAGAGGCAATAGGGAATAGGCAATGGGCAATAGGTAAATACTTACTGTGAGCAGCTTTTAGCTTTCAAGAATGTCCTAATAGATGTGGCGACTGCTATATAATTAATTCTTTGCATTGCCTATTCGCCTCAAAATCCTAAATTTTTTCTAAGGTAAAGATTGCCAAGCATGGGTCACTAATTCACTTAACCAAACCCGTTGTTCTCGGTTGAGCAGACTATCATCAGCCAAAACCTCAGCCTTAAGATCTTCTAAAGATTGTTGACGCGAACGGGCAATTTTAACGACTCCAGCGAGCGCTGTTACTACTAACTCATCGGTAACAGGTTGTTGTCGCAGAGCCATCATTTCTTGGGCACTGGTGGGAATAGAATAATTCATATATCAGTAATTAGTGAATAGTGGGCCAGAGGTGGGCGAGTCTTTTACGATTTGTCAGGTAAGAGTTGATCCTTTAGGGGTCAACAATCAAGAGTATAGAAGATCGGAGTTAATTAATGGATTTACGTTACACTAATCAATTAATTGCTTTGATCAAAATTTATGCAACCTCCCGTTAAGTCAAGTTGTCAACCTGAATATTCCATGGATGATCAAATACAAGTTCCCCCAGAAACCTTATCCCCCTACCCAACCCTTCCCAGGCGAGGAAAAAAAATGGTTACATTTTTCGGGTTATGGTTAGGGATTATAGCCAGTTTAAGTAGTTGTGTTTCCCGTCCTCCTGAAATTGTGATTTGTGCTAAAAATTTTACTGAACAATTGATTTTAGGGGAAATTCTAGCACAAAAAATTGAAACTCAAACCGATATTCAGGTCAAACGACGATTTAATTTAGCGGGGGAACTTTGCCACCAGGCTCTAGTTGCAGGTCAAGTGGATTTATATGTTGAGTATACGGGAACGGCATTTACCAATATTTTGAAACAAAAACCGATTAGTGATCCTCAAGCGGTTTTTAATCAGTTAAAATCGGATTATGCTGAAAAATATAATCTGATTTGGATGCCTCCCTTGGGATTTAACAATAGCTTTGCTATGGTGGTACGCCAGGATGATGCGCAACAATTTAACTGGAAAAAGTTTTCTGATTTAGTTCCTGATAGTCCTAAAATTCGCTTCGGTGCGGGATATGAATTTGGAGAACGAGAAGATGGATTATCCGGCCTAATTAAGGTCTATAATCTTAAATTTTCTGAGCCAGTGAAAACCATGGATTTAGGTTTGATTTATCAAGCACTCGCACAAAAACAAGTGGATTTAGTCGCAGGTTCCACAACAGATGCTTTAATTGATGTCTTAGGGTTAGTAATCTTAGAAGATGATCAAAACTATTTTCCACCCTATGAAGCCGCCCCGATTATTCGCCAGGAAACCCTCAACCAATATCCCCAATTAGAGGGGGTGATCCAACAGTTATCGGGTAAAATTTCAGCCGAGAAAATGCGAGGATTAAATTATCAGGTTGATGGCAAAAAACGACAATATCAGGAGGTAGTTCAAGAATTTCTCCAATCTAATCCTTAATTATTGATTATATCTAGTTTTTCCCCATTCCCCATCCCCCAGATATGCCAATTAAGACTATATTAAGGGTCATTTTATTAAGAGTTATTCGGTTTTTAATCTCGATTACGATTGAATCTTGGATTTTTCAAAAAAGTTTCAACTTATCTCCAAAATTGAGTGTACAGTACACCATGGCTCTCAATTTATTAGCCAGCGCCTGTGAATGGATTATTTTTTTAAATGCAGAATTAATATTTCCCGCAGAAGCTCGAAAAGAATTAATTCGTTACTTGCTATTTGAAGAAGTTGAAACCACCTCTTTTATCGTATTTTTATTAACTGTTTTTAATTTTACTTTATTACTATTAATTAAATGGATTGGCTTAGAAACTTTAGAATTTTTATCCAGTGGAGATATTCATAAAATTAGTCGTGTCTTTTCGGGAAATCCAGAAGAAAAGATTAAAATGTCAGAACAATATAAGGAATTTAGAGTGGTATTAGTAGCCCACACATTAAGTTATTCTTTATTTTTAGTCTTAGTATTTACATTATTTATTTTTAAATGAAATGAAAAAGCTAGTTAATTTATTGAATATCATTAAACCGACTCATCCCCTAGATTGGAGAACATTTTTATTAATTAGTATTACGATTTGGGTTATTTCTCTTTTAATGATCAATGATAATGATAAAAATAATTTAGCCTTAATTAGTTTATTAATCCTGACTATTTCTATTGGAATAAGAACCAATAACCCCCCTTTTGTCCTGGGAGGAATTTCTTTAAGTCCTTGGATTGCGGCGGCTTTATTATGTTTAATAATCCATCAAAAAACAGGCATCAATAGACCGGATTTTGCAATAAAAGCCTGGCCTATTATCGCAGCTTGTTTAATCTTTATTCTGGAATTTATTAGAGATCAATTTAAAATTCAGTCTCCTCCTCCTTTGGTTCGGATGGGGTTTCTGATTGTTTTGCTAATTCATATTAATGTTTATTGCTGGATCGAGTTTTCTTTACGAGCAGAAAAATGGTTAGAAACAGTTCCCAATATTCTTCCTGCACCGGAGACTTCACAACCGGACTCTGTTAAAATGAACCCAGTGTTTCCATTCTATTCCTTGCTCGAAAGGAACCAGAAATCAGGAAATTCCTAATACTCTATCAACCCTGAACAGCATACTAACCGGAAAATTAAAATGAATTTTAACAGAGTTTTTACCATTGCCAGTAACGTTTTTTTAGAAGTTGTCCGCGATCGCATTCTTTATATTATCGGTCTTTTTGTCTTGTTTTTAATGGGTTCTATTCGTTTACTCCCAGAGGTTTCCGCCGGACTAGAAAACAAAATCACCTTAGATTTTGGCATCGCCATGATTAGTTTATTGAGCTTACTAATTACGGTTTTTGTGAGTGCTAATCTAATCAACAAAGAAATTGATAAAAAAACCGTTTATCTGTTAGTTTCTAAACCCGTTAGTCCGGCGGAACTGATTATCGGAAAACATTTTGGCATCTCGGCTTTTATTGCGGTTTTAATCTTAGTTATGACCCTATTATTTTTTGGAATTCTCAGTTTTAATAAAATTTCCTATCCTTTTGCCAGTCTGAGTATTGCTTTTGTGTTTATGTGGCTACAACTCTCTTTAATTGCCGCCGTCGGTATTTTATTAGGAGTTTTTACCAGTTCCCTACTCGCCAGTTTATTAACCCTAGGTGTCTATGGGATGGGAAGTCTAAGTCGTGATTTACTGGCATTAGGAACAATCAGCGAAAACCCAAGTTTAGAAAAGATCATGAAAACCATTTATATGATTTTACCTGACTTAGCACGCCTGGATTTAAAAAATGAAGCGGTTTATGGTTATCTTCCCTCATCTTCATTATTAATCACTAATGGAATTTATGCTATCCTTTATATGGTCATTCTATTATCCCTGTCTATTGCAATTTTTGGACAGAGAGAATTTTAGTTAAATTAGATAATTAGGTTTAGTCTACACCATGATAGTCACAGAAAAATTACAACAACTCCAAGCCCTATTTCAAGAAATGGAACGGGCTCTCATTGCCTATTCTGGAGGAATAGATAGTACCCTAGTTGCTAAAATTGCCTATGATGTATTAGGAGATCAGGCTTTAGCAGTAACGGCTGTTTCTCCTTCCTTGTTACCCGAAGACTTAGAAGATGCTCGAATTCAAGCCGCCGAAATTGGGATTCAACATCAAGAAATTCAAACCCAAGAAATGGCTAATCCCAACTATACATCAAACCCCGTCAATCGGTGCTATTTTTGTAAAAGTGAACTCCATGATCACCTCAAACCCTTAGCTCAAACCTGGGGTTATCTTTATGTTGTTGATGGAGTTAATGCGGATGATTTAGGCGACTATCGCCCAGGAATTCAAGCCGCAAAAGAACGAGGTGTGCGTTCACCTTTAGCCGAATTAGGAGTTAGTAAAACCGAAGTTAGAGAAATAGCTAAATATCTCGGTTTAACGGCTTGGGATAAACCCGCCCAACCCTGCTTAAGTTCACGGTTTCCCTATACGGAAGAAATCACAGTTTCCAAATTACAACGGGTGGGCAGAGCAGAAGTTTATTTGAGAAAATTAGGCTGGAAAAATCTGCGAGTTCGTTCGGAAGGAGATACGGCCCGGATAGAATTATCCCCCGAACAAATTCAAGACTTTGTATTGATGACTGAATTGCCTAAATTAGTACAAGCCTTTCAAGAATTTGGTTTTATTTATGTTACTTTGGATTTGGAGGGATATCGAAGCGGAAAATTAAATCAAGTCTTAGATTCAGAATTAATTCATACCTAGAACACTCAATTTTTTTGATACTAAACCCCCCAAAGGAGGCAAAATAATCTAAAAAAATTCAGCGTTGTATAATCCCAATGGTCAGACCTCCTAGAGACTATAGCAATCCCAAATAGGTTGTAATAATTCACAACTGATATGAAACCACCAGAAGTATTATCTTCTGTTGCCTGATCCGGCGTTACCTTTTGCTCAGTAATTTTGAATACAACTCAAATAGGATTGCTATAGTATTTTAGTTTCGCCCACGGAAACCCCTATTATTAAAAATATTGATTGGAGATTAAATCTTTGGGCGATTAGAGATTCTTTAGAAATTAGTTAAATTTAGATTGATCATTGTCAATATACAGTAGACTGGACTCAAGTAAATTAGTCTAAAAATAGCCTTAAATTAATTGAGGCTTAGGAGTTGAGAATATGGCAAGTAATTTTGAACGAAATTCTGGCGATAAAAAGCATTTATTGAGTCAATTTAAACTCAGAACTCAGATGCTATTTGGGTATGCCATTCCCGTTTTTATGTTTGCGGGTTCTACCTATATTGTTTATATTAATTCTAATAGGGTATTTGAGGCATTTGATCAAGTTGAGAACGTTCAAAAAACCATGATTGTAGCCGATAGCATGGTGTTAGCAGGTAGTAATATGGTTGCCAATAGTCGAGCCTATTTGATCAGTGAAGATCAAGAATTTTTACAATTATATGCTCAAAACTGGCAACTTTTTCAAGAAGCGAGCGCCAGTCTGGATACGGCAATTACTATTCCTGAGCAACGGCAAAGATTTGAAAGAATGAGAACAATCGCACAAAGTTATAATACCTATCAAAATCAGATAATGATCCTACTACAACAGGGAAAGAAAAAAGAGAGTATTGATCTTTTTAAAGAAGGTTTAGGAAAGCAACTGCTGGCTGACTTTTTAACCCTTAACTCTGAATTTAATAACACAGAAATTCAAAGACTGAATACTGAAAATCTGCAAGCCAGAAATACTTTACAAAATGCGATTAATCTTTTGATCTTGGGTTCAATTCTTTCGATCTTAACTGCTTTTACAATTGCTTGGTTAATTTCCTCCTTAGTCAGTCGTAAAATTACTCAAGCGATTGATGCTATTGATAATTCTTCCTTAGAAATTAATGTAGCTGTTGACCAACAGGAAAAAATTATCAGCAGTCAAGCGAGTTCAGTCAATGAAACCACTCGCACGATGGATGAATTAGAATTTTCGGCAAAACAAGCCAGCGAACAGGCGGAAACTTCTACCTTAGGAGCCAAACAAGTTTTAAACCTAGCAGATAATGGTAATACACTGGTGCAACAAACTTTGGAAGAAATGAACCAAATGAAAGCAAAAGTCGAAGCCATTGCCGAACAAATTTTACGTTTAAGTGAACAAACTAATCAAATTGGAAGTATCTCTCAAGTGGTGGGAGATTTAGCTAATCAAACTAATATGTTAGCTCTCAATGCCGCCGTAGAAGCCGTGAGAGCCGGAGAATATGGAAAAGGGTTTTCGGTCGTGGCTTCAGAAATTCGGAAATTAGCCGATGAAAGCCAAAAATCCGCCCATCAAATCAATAATTTAGTCCTGGGAATTAAACAGTCGAATAATTCCACAGGTGCTGTTACGGAAGCCGGAATTAAGAGCGTGGAAAATACCGTTGATTTAGCTAAACAAACCGCTTCTGCCTTTAGGAATATGTCCCTAGAACTGAGTAATATTGTTCAAAGTTCTCAGCAAATTTCATTAAATTCTAAGCAACAAGCCGTAGCCATTCAACAGGTTGTAGTCGCGATGAATAACCTCAATAAAAATGCTCAGGATACCAGCTTAGGCATGGGTCAAATTAAGTTAGGAATTCAAAAACTTAATGATGCAGCTTTTGATTTAAAAGATATTGTCCAAGAAACATGACGATAATCAGTTATCAGTTATCAGTCATCAGTTATCAGTGTAAAAGTTAACCCATTACCCATTACCCATTACCCATTACCCATTACCTATTACCTATTACCTATTACTAATAGATGATTATTCAAGAAACAGCCTCTCTAATTACCCGGGATGGAATTCGACTAGATGCGGATATTTATCGACCCGATACAGAAGAAAAATTACCCGTTTTATTAATGCGACAACCCTACGGGAGAGCGATCGCCTCGACCGTTGTTTATGCCCATCCCAAATGGTATGCTCAACAGGGGTATATTGTAGTCATTCAAGATGTGAGAGGACGGGGAACTTCTCAAGGGAAATTTAAACTTTTTACCCATGAAATAGAAGACGGGTTAGATACTATTAATTGGGTTGCTAATTTTCCCCATAGTAACGGTCGGGTGGGAATGTATGGATTTTCCTATCAAGGATTAACTCAAGTTTATGCCGCTTCAAACCGTCCCAAAGCATTAAAAACCATTTGTCCGGCGATGATGAGTCATGATTTATACGGAGATTGGGCCTATGAAGGCGGGGCTTTTTGTTTATTTGCTAATCTGGGATGGGCGATGCAAATTTCTGCCGAAACAGCCCGATTAAAGCACAATAAAACTGCCTATAATTCTCTATATCAAGCCTCTCGCAATTTACCTTTTTTTGATGCTATTCCAGCGAGTCCAGAAGTTTTAAAACTTCATGACCCAGACTCATTTTATCATGAATGGTTAGCCCATGATCAACCCGATAAATATTGGGAAACTCTATCCCCAAAATTAGACAATTTAGACTTACCGATGCTCCATATTGGCGGATGGTTTGATACTTATTTAAGAGGAACAATTCATTTTTATCAAGAAATGGTGAAGCGTAGCCACGCCTCCCAATATTTAATCATTGGCCCCTGGGCCCATCTTCCTTGGGGGCGAAAAGTGGGGTCGGTAAATTATGGGTTAACCGCATCTAGCTTGATTGATAGCCTGCAAATTCAATGGTTTGATACTTTTTTAAAAGGTAAAGAAAACTCAATTTTTAATCAAAATCAGGTTTGTTTATTTGAGATGGGAAGTCAAGTTTGGCGACAATTTAAACAATGGCCGTCATCGCCTTCCCAGATTTATTTTTTATCAACTAATGGACTCGCTAGTTTACGAGAAGATGCCGGAATATTAACATTAAATTGTCCTAAAAATTCTCAAGAAGATGTCTTTGTTCATGACCCTTGGCGCCCGGTTCCCGCCCTCGGAGGTCATGCCATTTATCCCACGGGTTCCTTTGACCGTTCTAGCTTGGACTGTCGAACTGATATTGTTACCTATACCTCCGAACCCTTAAGTCAAGATTTATATTTAGCTGGGGATT
This sequence comes from Candidatus Obscuribacterales bacterium, assembly GCA_036703685.1. Classification (GTDB taxonomy): domain Bacteria; phylum Cyanobacteriota; class Cyanobacteriia; order Cyanobacteriales; family Microcoleaceae; genus Planktothrix. The sequence continues at coordinate 17,637 of DATNRE010000157.1, read as the reverse complement.
TAACCGTAGAAATTTATTGCAGCGCAGACACACCAAGTTTTGATTTATCTGCGGTGTTATCAGAAGTTAAATCCGATGGTAGTGTTTATAATTTTAGTCAAGGCTATCGAAAGATTCATAACAATTATAACACAAATAATGATTTTATTCAACATAAAAATATAAATTGCTACCCCATCAAGCTCCAACCCACTTGTATTAAAATCCCTCAAAATCATTGTTTACGTTTAAGTATTAGTGGGGCTTGTTTTCCAGCCTATACCGTCAACTCAGGAACCCAAAAACCTCTCAATCAAACCCACCTAATCGACAATCAAATTATTACCTTAACTATTTATACGGGAGGTAATTTCCCTTCAAAAATTATATTATCAAATCCAGATTAAAATACTGTTTAGGCTAGTGGGGTTAATTCATCAGGACTTACGCACCTAACCAAAGAAACCGGGTTTTTTTCCGAAAACACTTTGTTGTGACCCACATATTCTCTAAAAAACCCGGTTTCTCGAGCCCCATGGGTAAGTCCTAGTCCTGAATTATCTCCACTATACCTTAATATTTTTATAAAGTTGATTAAAATATTTTTCAACCTCTGGAGGTTTAGCCGTAAACCCCACATAAAAAGCTCCGGTTTCCGCCGATTTTTCTAAAACTTTTGCATAAATATCATCACTCCATTGGTCTGCTTCTAACTTCATATTAAGTTTTAAATTCGCTAAAGCTCCAGGAATCAAACCATTATTCGTCTCAGTCACAATCAGCCCTCCTTTTTCCGATAATTCGACTAAATTAGCCATTAAAATACTATCACCAATATGTTTTCCATCCAAAATAAAATATTGTAATAATATCGGAGTTGGAATCGGATAAAAATGCTGTTCTTGTTTAGAAATATAGAGATTATATTTACCTGCAATTCCTCCCACTTCATAAATAGTAATCGGTTTTTTAACACCCTTGGGTTGAACTAATTTCTGATTTTCAATTTTAATTAAATCCCGACCAGCTTGATTTAAAGTCATTTCAGAAATCAAGATTTGTCCTCCAGTTGTATAGGATTCAATTCGATAGGTTAAATTAACTTGATTCCCCACAACCCCATATTTTGTGCGTTTTTCTGAACCAATATTTCCCACCACAACTTCCCCCGTATTAATCCCAATTCCCATATCTAAAGCCGATAAATCCCACTTTTGTAATTGTTCATTTACCTTCTGCATTGCTAATTGCATCCCCACGGCGCAAGCGATCGCCCGTTGAGCATCATCTTCGCGTAAAGTAGGAGCACCAAATAAAACCAAAATTCCATCCCCCATAAACTCATCAATTGTTCCTTGATAGACCGTAATTACATCGGCCATACAGGACAAATAAAAGTTTAAAATTCTAACGACTTCCTCCGGGGTTAACCGTTCAGAAAGGGCCGTAAAGCCGCGTAAATCCGAGGTTAAAATCGTAATTTTTCGGCGCTCTCCCCCAAGTTTTAAACCTTCAGGTCTTTCTAATAAATTAGAGACAATTTCAGCAGTTAAATAACGTCCGAAAATATTTCTAATATCCGAAGCAGAGCGGGCAATATAAGCCGTAATCGCGATCGCCGAACCCGCCAACGCCAAAAAAGGCGGAACCACCGGAACCCACCACCCTTGAATAAACAAAAAATAGGTACTTCCGAGTAAAATTCCCGTGGCTAAAACTGAGATTGAAGCCTGTCGAATAATTAATAATTGTACTTTAGCCGTTGCCCGAAATTTCCAGGTTAAAATCGCTCCGACTCCCGACCAAATCAATATCCAAAGCCATTCTAAAGGATCAGATAAGGTTTTAATCAAAGGACGATTATCTAAAGCCGTACTAATAATTTGACTGGTAATATGGGCATGAACTTCTACGCCAGCCATGCGTTGATTTGCAGACAAGGTATAGGGAGTTGACATTAAATCCTTGAAACTTTCCCCGACCGAACCAATTAAAATAATTCGATTTTTTCCCCAATCTTCAGGTAGTTTATTCGTTAAAATATCTCGAAAAGAAACAATTTCAAAACTCCGATTCTGTCCTCTATAATTTAAAAAGATTTGATAGCCCCCAGCATCAGCCCGCACATAGCCCCCATCATTTTTAGCAAAGGGTCTAAAAACAGTATCATTAAATTTCCACCAATTATTAGTACCCGGTACTATTTCTGGAGCTACTCCTTGAGCATCTAAATAAAACATCGCTAAAAACAACCCCAAACTATATACGGGTTGTTCTTGATCATTGTTAACAACTAATAACGCCCGTCGAATAATATTATCTTCATCTAAAATTAAATCATTCGCCGCCACTCGATTTTTTTCTTTCAAAATTGGCGGCGCGGCCACGGACTCTAAGGATTCATCCCCCACTACTTTTTCAATTCCGAGTAAATTAGGCGTGTCGGCAAATAGTTTAATTAACCGTTGATGACCGGGTTCAAAAGGCAAATCTCGGTAAATATCTAACCCAATTACCATCGGTTTCATGGCAACTAATTTCTCGATTAATTCAGCATAAACCTGGTCAGGAACATAACCTTGACCAATATATTTCATGTCCGCTTCATCTAACCCGACAATCGCAATTCTCTGATCCTGGGTTTCTAGGGGACGCAGACGCATATATTGGTCATAAACCGCCCATTCCCAGGATTGTAAAACCCCAGAAAAACGCAGCAGGATTACGAGACCTGCCATAACTGGGGTTGTAATCCAAACGCCACGCCACTCCCACACTAATTGTTTAATTTTTGCCCTCATTCAACTTATTTGAGAATATATGCTTTATCTTTCTAGGGTGTGGATTGATGATCCGAATTACTCACCGTTGCTTCCGGTGCAAAAGGAACTTCTGTAATCTGTTGATTGATTTTAATAGAGGTAAGAAGTTCTTTCCATAATTCCGGTTCAGAATTTCGCATCTGAGCCATGATCATCAAGGTATCTTGCCAGAGGTTTTCTCGGGCATAAATTTCGGCTTTCTTTAAGGGAGTTTTAGCTTTTTCTAGGGCGTTTTTGAGGGAAACATTCAGTTCATTTCGCTGAATAGAAACCTTTAAGCTATCGATAAATTCCTGTCCGTCCATTTCACAGGCAATCGAAAAGATCCATTGATATTGATTTCCCGTTTCTAGGGCGATGGTTTTCGGTAGTTGAATCTGAATAATACTGGGTTTTACCGGGAGTTGAACCACGGTATTATAAACATCTTTTCCTTGTTGATCAATCAGAACAAATTCACCAGTTTTTACCTTAGATTCAGGAACATAAATAAAGAAGGTGGGATGGGCAGAAACCGTTAAAGTTTTCTGACTAGGGACTAAAGCGGTCATTTTTGTATTGCCAATTCCACATTCACTAGCCGCAAGGGTATCACCCCCCCGGGTTCCTCCCCCGGCCGTACTCACTGGCCCATCTCCTTTGGGGGCTGGGGGAAATTGTAAGCTAATTTGCAGGGGAGCATTAACCGGATGTTTGATCCCGATCCGTGAAGTAGTGATTGCTAAACTGGCTGCGGTGGGTAACAGAATCCCTAAAACCAGACTTAAAAAACCAACAGACTTGATAACCATGAGATTATGCCTCTTTAATATCCATTATAATGATCATCATGATGCACTATCCCAGAACAAAAATTTATATCCCATTGGGGTGAATTTCCCTACCAAATTGGTAAACTCCGGGGATTCATTCCTGTAAGACTGGTTAATTACTTCAAAAGTTGCCACTTGAAAAAAATAGATATAATCGAGATTAAAGAAACTACCAAATTAAAACGAAACTATAACCTTTATCAATACTAAAACCATGAGTTTAATTTCTGATGCTGCTATCGGTGCTTTAATTGGAAATGAATCCTCCGAATTGATTTCCCTATTTCCCGGGCAGTTATTCAACCATCCCGCCGGGGTATTAGGACTCGGTGGGAATGATACCCTATTTGGTACGGATGATGATGAGTTAATTTTAGGAAATACAGGCTTTGATCAGTTATGGGGTGGAGAGGGTGTCGATAACCTCTATGGGGGTCAGGATGGGGATATCCTCGAGGGAGAAGGGGGAAATGATCTCCTATTTGGCAACCTAGACGCCGATACCCTTTTTGGGGGTGAGGGGTTTGATAGTTTATTTGGCGGGAAAGGGGATGATGTCTTAAACGGTGAAGGCGGAAATGATACCCTATCAGGAGATTTAGGGGCGGATACCCTCACCGGAGGCATTGGTGAGGATGTGTTTCTCCTGCAACAACAAGGTCAAGGGCCCGACTGGATTACGGATTTTGAACCGAATATCGATTTCATTCAACTGCCCGATAACCTGGGCCTAGTGCAAGTCCAAGCCGTAGGCAGTAATCAAACTCGCCTGGTGGTCAGTGCTACGAACGAAGAAATCGCCCTCCTCGATGGAATTGTGCCATCGAACTTACGGGACAGTAATTTTATCGGTCAGGGATTTACCTTAAATACCGACAATGTTTTGCCTCCGACCTCTGGCTTTGTTCAACAGGTCTTAGACTTAACCAATGAATTCCGTAGCCAAAATGGTTTACCGCCCCTAACCTTGAACACCCAGTTAAACGCCACCGCCCAAGAACAGAGTCAAGATATGGCGCAGGAAGACTTTTTTGACCACATCGGCTTAGATGGTTCCACCCCCGCCAGCCGTGCCCAAGACCAGGGATACACTTTTTCTTTTATTGGTGAAAATATTGGTGTCGGGTATCAAACCCCCGGGGAAGTGGTTCAGGGATGGATTGATAGTCCAGGGCACCGAGAAAACCTACTTAACCCCAATTACGAGGAAATTGGCATCGGCTATTTCTATTTAGAAAATGATACGGGGTTTGAAAATTGGAACCACTATTGGACGCAGGTATTTGGGACAGGTTTGGGGGTTGGGTAATGGGCTTTTTCAGTTATCAGTTATCAGTCATCAGTTATCAGTTAAGACAAAGTAAATCATAGGCGCTTTAATAATATTCCCGTTTGCCAAACATAGGCTTCTTGTTTGACGGCTAAAGTTTGGAAGAAGGGTTTCCATTTTTCAGAGAAATAATTGACGTCATAGAAAACCAGAGAACGGGTGTCTCGTCCCAATGTAAACATCCCAAAATCTTGATTAATATATTCAAAATAGTTTTGAATACAAGCCTGTTTTTGTTCGGGCGGCCAGATATTATTACCAGAAAGCCAGACTTCGGGAAAGTCTTTGATTTTATCAAAAATATAACGTTCCTGAATCGTAATAAAAGCTAGTCCCCCAGGTTTTAAAATCCGCCGCAGTTCTAACAGCCAAGCATCGGCTAAATCATCAATATGGGTAAAGACTGAACCCGCGTAAATTAAATCAAAATAGCGGTCTTCAAAGGGCAAATGGGGTAGGGTTGTGCCGACAAAAAAATGGAAGGGGGGACTCATATTTTGTTGACACCAAGCAATACAATCGGCACTAATATCGGTTCCCCAAATTTCACAAATTTCTGATAAATCTGCCAATTCCCGAATCATTCGTCCCGAGGCACAACCAAAGTCTAAAATTCGGCTTCCGGTTTTAATAAAATATCCACACTCTCGCAATACACTTAACATGACTTGAACTTGCATTTTCCCCGAGTTGAGATAATATTCCTCATTATTATCATCAAAAACAAACATCAAATCTTTAGGGGGAACTGGAAATTGCCATTTTCCAGTTTGGGGATTTTTGCCCAAAGAAACAGGTTTAGGTAACAGATAAGAAGGTGCTTCTCCCCATGTAGGATAATATTTTAACCAGTCAATGGGTTCGAGTGGATGGGGAGAGAAAGTAGAATCAATTCCGAGAATTTCATCTAATTTTTGTTGAGCCAAACCATAATCTGGATTCAGTTTTAAAGCGGTTTCAAAACAAGGAATAGCCTGGGATTTTTGTTGTAAATTTAGATAAGCTAAACCCAAGTTATAATAACAGGAAGGTTCGGTGGAATTGAGATCTAAAGCTTTTTGATAAACGGCAATAGCGTCCTGCCATTGCTGCAATTGAATCAACCCATCCCCTAAATTTTTATAAGACCAAAAGAAATCCGATTTAATTTGATTAGCTGTGGTATAGACTTCAATGGCTTCTTGCCATCTTTCTAAATTAAATAGGGAGTCCGCTAAATTAATATAAGACCAAAAGAAATTAGGATCAATGGAAATTGCCTGTTGACAAATGGGAATGGCTTCTTCCCATTGTTCTAAATGAATTAATACTTTTCCTAAACTAGCATACGACCAAAAAAAATCGGGTTTTAATTCAATCGCACGGCGATAGATGGGGATGACTTCTTGCCATTTTTCTAAGGTGGTTAAGGCTTCTGCTAATTTTTGATAAACTCCCCAAAAGTTCGGGTCTAATTCAATGGCTTTTTGATAAATAGGGACGGCTTTTTCTAATTGGTGAGTTTGGGTTAAACATTCCCCTAAACCATTATAGGCCCAAAAACAATTGGGGTCGAGTTGAATCGCTTTTTCATAGATGGGAATTGCAGTTTCCCAGCGCTGTAATTTAATTAAGGCTTCTCCTAAATTATTATAAGCCCAGAAATCATTAGGACTTAATTCAATAACCTTTTGATAGGCTGTAATGGCTTGTTCAAATTCTTGGGTTTTGAGGGAAAGATTGCCAATTTTTTGATATCCTAGGAGGAATTTAGGTTCGAGATTAATAATTTTTTGGTAACAGGCGATCGCTTCGTTAAAATTCTCGCTTTCGATGAAATTGATCGCCTGTTGACATAATTCTGTGATTAAGTCAGCGTAGGGATGGGTAGATTCAGTCATAATTAGAGTATCTTCTGGATTAGATTGGGTCATACTTTTGGGCACAATTGTTTACAGTTATAGATTCTATCATTTAATCAAAAACCCGTCAAAAGAGAAAGATTAATTTTGCCCATTACCTATTAATTATTAATCCTTTAGAATGGGAAACGCGGAGTGGGAACAGAAACCGGCGGAGTGGGAATTGGGGGAGTGGGAATTGCTGGGGTAGGAATACCATTTTTAGAACAAGTAAACCCGGGTAAAAGACGAGAACAGACAGAAGATAATGCTCCTTCGGGAGTAACGGGAATATTGAAACCCGTGAATAATTCACCTAATAAAATTGAGGAAATTTCTTCAATCGTCATGGGAATAACTTGACTTAAAATTCCTTTTAAAATAGGTAATTTTTCGCCTTCCGTAACTTGGATAGATTCTCCAGTGCCATCGGCTGGACTCACTTCTACAGTTCCTTCTAAAACTTTAATATTACCCGTTTCCCCGTCGGTAGTTTCTAGGATATAAATAGTTCCTTGAACACCTACCGTCAGCCCCGCAATACATCCATTAACGGGGCCACTTACTAATATTTTTCCCCGTTGAATTTCTACACATTGACCGACGGTAATCTGGGAATTCTTATCCATCCGTCCCGACGCTCCCTGATTAAATATAACTCCAGCGCGAGAGTCTTTAGTCGCAACAATTTGCCCAAATTCCGCTTGGTCTTCTACCTTAGCTTGATTTTCTTGAATAAAGACTTGATCACCATCGATAATTTCTTGAATGATGGCAAGATTAGTTTGAGCAATAGTAGGTTGTTGAAACAGTCCCATACTCAAAATCAGGAAAAATCCCGTGCTGAAACCGATTAGAATTCGCTTCCAATCCCGAAAAGGTTGGAGCCCAAGAATTGATCTTAAAAAAACAGGAATAGTGAACATAGGTTAAGCAGAAAATGAGAAACTTTCAACGATCAGAAACTCTTGAACACGGATCAGGTTAAAATAATCTGTATAATGAATTGTAAACTTTTGATCACCTCATCCTCAAGATTTGAGTTGTAGCAGGAATTGAATCATGATACAGAATAATAGACGCATAAATAAGTTTTTTACGGTTTGGTTTTGCCTCCTGATGCTGGCGTCTTTTTTGGTTTTTGGAATTTTTGTCCCGGCGATCGCCCAGGAAGGTCAATCCCCAGAAATTACTAATTCTAATTCTAAAGCGGAAGATATTTTTAATCAAGGGATGAAACGCTATCGAGAGGGGACGGTAGCGGGTTTTCAGGGGGCGATTCAACAGTGGGAAGAAGGGTTACGTCTGGCGCGAGATGCCAATAATCCTCAGCAAGAATCAATTACTCGAAATTTTTTATGTTCTGTTTATAGTAGTTTAGGAGAATATCCCAAGGCAATTAATTGTTATAATCAATTATTGGTTTTAAATCAAACCTTAGAAGATCAACAAACCCAAGCCACAACCTTAATTTCTATTGCTAAGATTTATAGTCAATTAGGGGAATATCAAAAAGCCTTAGATACTCTGAATCAAACCTTTCCTTTATGGCAAACCGTTAATTTTAAAACCGGAGAAGTCGCCACGTTGAATGAAATGGCGTTGACCTATTTTAATTTAGGGGAAATTCAACAAGCTCTGAACTATTATAATCAAGCTTTGGTGATCGTCAAACAGTTGGGAAACCCGACTAATGTGGCGGCAATTTTAAATAATATAGCTCAGGTAGAATCGGAGTTAAATCAGTTTGAAATCTCCCTCAAGCATTATCAACAAGCCCTGGGTTTATGGGACGAAGTAATTAATAAATTTGGGGATAGTGTGGCGGTTAATGTGCGGCGAGGCAAGGGAGCAACCTTAAATAATATTGGATTTGTTTATGCAAATTTGAATCGATTAGATGCAGCTTTAGAAACTTATAATCAAGCCTTGACTTTGTGGCAAAAAATAGGAGATCGCACGGGAGAAGCCAGTACCTTAAATAATATCGGGTTTATTTATTTTCAACAAAATAAGTTAGATCAGTCCTTAGAATTATATCATCAAGCTTTAAAAATTCGTCAGGAAGTGGGCGATCGCCCGAAAGAAGCCTTATCTCGATATCGAGTGGCAACAGTTGAACGAAAACAGGGTAATTTTGAAGCCGCGATCGCTGAAATTGAAAGGGCTTTAACTATTATTGAAGATTTACTAACCAAGATTAATAGTCAAGATTTAAGAGCTTCTTTTTTAGCATCTAAACAAGATTACTACCAATTCTATATTGATTTATTAATGCAACTGAATCAACAACAACCGAATCAAGGATGGGATGGAAAAGCATTACAAATTAGTGAACGGGCTAAGGCGCGATCCTTATTAGATATTTTAGCCCAAGCTCAAGGAGAAGTGACCTCGGGAGTTGACCCAAAACTGTTAGCTCAAAAACAAACCTTAAAACAAAAATTATCGACCTTAGAAGAACAGCGAGTTAAACTTTTAAGCCAGTCCCATACAAATGAACAAAAACAGCAACTCAATCAAGAAATTGAAACTTTAATCCAACAATATAGCCAAGTTTTAGATACTATTCGGGTAAATAATCCCCATTATGCCGCCCTAACTCAACCCCAACCTTTAACTTTAGCTGAAATTCAAAAATTATTAGATGACCAGACGGTTTTATTAGAATATTCTCTTGGGAAAGAACGTAGTTATTTATGGGCGGTGACTCCTAACTCAATCCAAACTTATGAATTACCCCCAGAAGCAACCTTTAAAACCGCCGTTAAAACCTTTAGAGATAATTTACTTTCCCCGAGTAAACGGATACGGCGATCGCTTTACGAAGAAGCCGGAAAAGCCCTAACTGAAATTGCCTTTCCCCCCATCCCATCCTTAAAAGATAAACGATTATTAATTGTCGCCGATGGCGCCTTACAATATGTTCCTTTTGCCGCCCTTCCTGAACCGGGAACCCCCACAGATAGGGAGGTGATTCCTTTAATTATTAATCATGAATTATTAACCCTACCTTCGGCTTCGGTTTTAGGGATTATGCGCCGAGAAAATCAGAATCGCAAACCCCCAGAAAAAATCCTAGCGGTGTTAGCTGATCCGGTCTTTGCTTCTACGGATGATCGCTTAAAATCCGTTGTTTTTCAAGGTATTAAAGCCCTACCTGCCGATTTAGAACGTTCCGCCAGAGAATCGGGAATTTTATTTGATCGTTTACCCTTTACCCAGGAAGAAGCAACTCAGATTTTAGCCTTAGTTCCTGAAGAATATAGTTTACAAGAAGTCGGCTTTAATGCTACTCGAGAAACGGCGATTAATCTTGAATTAAGTCAATACCGTTTTGTGCATTTTGCCACCCATGGTTTACTCAATAGTGAAAATCCCCAATTATCCGGTTTGGTTTTTTCCTTAGTGAATCAAACCGGAGAATCTCAGAATGGATTTTTACGACTTTATGATATTTTTAACTTGAATTTACCCGTGGAATTAGTCGTATTAAGTGCCTGTGAAACCGGATTAGGTCAGGAGATCAAAGGAGAAGGATTAGTCGGTTTAACCCGGGGATTTATGTATGCGGGAGCGAATCGAGTGGTGGTGAGTTTATGGAAAGTTGATGATCAAGCAACCGCCGAATTAATGGTTAAGTTTTATCAGGGAATGTTAGAGGAGGGATTAGCTCCTGGGGCGGCTTTAAGACAAGCTCAAATCAAAATGCAAAACGATTCAGAATGGATACCTCCTTACTATTGGTCGGGGTTTACTTTACAAGGGGAATGGCGAGGGATTCAAGATTAACGAATATTTTGTAAAGGCACATCTAAAAGACCGTATTTGTCCCATCCGGGTGCATCAAAATGCCACCATTCTGTAATTAAAGAAATGAATCCTTGTTGTTTCATTTTAGCCGCGAGTAGGTCACTATTTCGACGCACTTGGGGAGAATTTCCAGTGTAATCTCTAGCGGCTTTATCGCTAAAATCATCAAAATCCGTGGGCATTTCTAACTCTACCCCGGTGCGTAAATCAACTAAAGTTAAATCAACCGCCGCCCCTCGGTTATGGCGAGACCCTCTAGCGGGGTTAGCTACATAACGAGTATCGGGTAGAATTTCCCACATTTGACGAGTGACAGATAGGGGACGATAACAGTCATAGACTTTTAATCCTAACCCTATTTGTTCTAAATCTTTTTGTACCCTTGATAAGCGTTGGGCAACATCAGAGCGTAAAAAACAACGGGGAACCGCATAGAGTTTTTTCTTTAAAAAATTGTTGGTTGTGGCGTAGCGAATATCATGACGAATATTTGGGTTAACGCTTTTAATATCAACTAATTTATCGGAATTTGGAACTTGATTATAGTCTTGAATCACTAAAGGAGGAGGAGACGCAGGCGGCGGGGTTAAATTTTTAGCGTGAACAGGGTTACAGTTAATACCGAAAATTAGGAATAAAAATAAGAATAATCGCATCATGAGTTTAGAAAGCATAGGGTTAAAATGATGATGATGTAATTAGTGCAAAATCCTGTAGGGGTGAGGCGCGCCTCGCCCCTAGGATGAATTAGGTTTAAAAACCTGGTTTGTTTTTAAATATCCAACCGTTGGTAAACTTGATCGAGGTTTTTTAAGTGATGTTTGGGATCAAAACAAGCATCAATTTCCCCGGGAGATAATGTTGCTTTGACTTGTTCATTTTCCCGAATTAACGCTTGAAAATCTCCATCGGTTTGATTCCAAGCGGTGTGGGCGCAAGATTGCACAATTTTGTAGGCTTCTTCGCGGTTAATTCCTTTTTCAACTAGGGTTAATAATACCCGTTGACTAAAGACTACACCGCCATAAAGGTTCATATTCCGCTTCATGTTTTCGGGATAAACTAACAGATGCTTCACTAAATCCGTCAGTTCTACTAACATAAAATGAGCCACCGTTGAAGAATCGGGTAAGATCATCCGTTCTACGGAACTATGGGAAATATCCCGTTCATGCCAGAGGGCAACATTTTCTAGGGCAGCAACGGCATTTCCCCGAATAATTCGCGCCATTCCCGTTAAGCGTTCACTGCGAATGGGGTTGCGTTTATGGGGCATGGCAGAAGACCCTTTTTGACCTTTGGCAAAAAATTCTTCTACTTCTAAAACATCGGTGCGTTGCAGGTTGCGAATTTCCACGGCAAACCGTTCAATACTAGCGGCTAATAAGGCTAAAGTTTGCACATATTCCGCATGAATATCCCGGGAAATGACTTGGGTGGAGGCGGTATCGGGTTCGAGTCCTAATTTTTGACAGGCGATCGCTTCTATCCTCGGATCGACATTAGCATAGGTTCCCACGGCCCCAGAAATTTTACCGACTGCCACGGTTTGACGCAGACGGACTAAACGTTCTCGGTTGCGAAAAACTTCCGCTAACCATCCGGCTAATTTAAACCCAAAGGTAATCGGTTCCGCATGAATTCCATGGGATCTGCCGATCATGACTGTATCTCGATGTTGTTGCGCTTGGTAACGAATTGCCTGACTTAAGGCTTCTGTGCGTTCCAATAATACATCCACACTGGCCACCATCTGCAAGGCGAGGGCCGTATCTAAGACATCGGAACTGGTTAAGCCTAAATGAATGTAGCGTCCGGCATCCCCGACATATTCGTTGACATTGGTTAAAAAGGCAATCATGTCATGGCGGACTTCGGCTTCAATTTCAAGCACCCGCTTAATATCAAAATTCGCCTTAGCCTTAATTTCCTCAACGGCTTCCGATGGAATATATCCTAACTCCGCCTGGGCCTCACAGACGGCTATTTCCACTTGTAACCAAGTTTGTAGCTTATAAGTCTCTGTCCACAAATTGCCCATTTCGGGCAAAGTATACCGTTCTATCATATTCTGGGTTTGGATTTGATCGCTTTGATGTTCAAATAGACTTTAATCGTTTAACAGTAGACGGGTGAAACAGTTGTAGCCCAATTCCTATCTACCGTATCCGAGGTCGGTCACTCACATCCCATTTAGCACAACTGTCCTATTTTAACTTTTGATGTGGATTAGCGATCGCAACCCCTCAAAAAGTTTTCCATGGGTAATGGGTAATAGGTAATAGGTAATGGGTGATTAAACAACTTTTGTTAATACAAAAACACTGCCGATGTTTCCCCGTCCGATTCTTAAATCTTCATCTAAATAGGTAATATCTAACCAGCCTTTTTGATCTCGGGATTGTAAACTAAAGTCAAGGGCAATAAACTTTTTACCCCTTTCAATATCCCCAATTAAACGATTAGGAGATTGATACCCGATAAACCTTTGGGAACCAATAATAAACCGATTAAATTTAACATTCACTCGTTTTTCTGAAACGGGTTCAAATTCGGCGGCGACACTGACTAATCCTTCTAATAGCGGTAAACTTTGAACTTCGGCAATATTATAAATTTTGCGATCGCCCACCCGAATACATTGATAAATTTGCCCTAATTGCAGCAAGGGAAACCGACCAATACCCAGTAATTCATCGCTACTGGTATACAATAGGCGCCAATTTCCCTCTAAGAGTTCAGGAACTTCTAAGGGTCGGGGGTTGGGATTAAATTCTTCCAGTTGAGTCAGGGCGGATAAAATCGCTGCTTTATCCCCTGGAGTGGCGAGGAGACCGCGATTCTTCCCGGCAATCATTTCTAACAACAGGGCTTTTTTTTGATTAATCATAGTTTTATCTTATGTTTAATGAATTATTGGTTAGCTTTTTTAAATCTATAAGACTCAAGATCGATTTAAAAAATATGATACTGTCCATAACCAATGATTGTGTAAAATTAAATTAACTCTAACTCAATTTCATTTGACACCGGAAACTAAAAATGCTTAATCCGTCCTTACGAGAAATTCCAGCCCATGAACCGGCTGATGTGATTCCTTCCAAACAAGAAATTTCACTAATTACTTGGTTGGAGTCCACCGGACGTCTGATCGAGCGAGATACAGTCAGCACGACCACCGTTGACTACTTGGAGGAAGAAGAAGAAATCGCCGATCTGATTTCCGTCGATGACTCCGCCTACGAGGATGATGATGATGATGATGATGATATAGAAGGCTAGAAATAGACTTTAGGATTTTGATAGTGTGGTGTTGAGGATTAAAAATTTTTGTGGATAGCAAACTTTATTCGGTTAAATCATTCAATGGGTCTGGACAAACCCTATTGTTTTTCCTGAGTTTAGGCTTGAGTGTATTCGCCTTCAGTTTAGACCGGGTGAACCATAATTTGTTTCAAGTTCAAGGAGCGTTATTTTTACCCGCTTTGATTTGTGCGATCGCCGTTTCTCTCTTAGGATATTGGGCAATTCCGCTTTTAGTCAAGATTAAAGCCGGACAATTTATCCGAGAAGATGGCCCCCAAGCCCATTTACAAAAAGCTGGAACTCCCACCATGGGAGGAATATTTTTTGTGCCTGTAGGAGTCGCGATCGCTTTAATTTTAACTCAATTTAACCCCAATGTGATCGCAGTTTCTGCCCTGACTTTAGCCTATGGATTTATTGGTTGGTTAGATGATTGGCAGATTTTAAGACGTAAATCAAATAAGGGAATTTCTCCTCGAATGAAATTGGCGTTGCAGGTAGGTTTTGCGACGCTATTTTGTCTGTGGTTAGCTGTAACTCAATCTGCAAATTTAAGCACCATTGCTTTACCGTTAGGAGTAGCAATTCCCCTCGGATTATTATTCTGGCCCTTAGCAATTTTTGTCCAAGTCGCTGAAAGTAATGCCACCAATTTAACCGATGGTGTTGATGGGTTAATGGGCGGGTTAGGGGCGATCGCATTTCTCGGTTTAGGAGCTTATGTTGCCCCCACTGCACCGGAATTAACCACCTTTTGTGCCTGTATGAGTGGCAGTTGTTTAGGATTTGTCACCCATAACCGTAACCCCGCTAAAGTGTTTATGGGAGATACGGGAGCTTTGGCCTTGGGGGGCGGTTTAGCAACGGTAGCCCTATTAACTAATAGTTTGTGGGTGTTATTAATCATTAGTGGAATTTTCTTTGTGGAAACCCTCTCTGTAATTGCTCAAGTTAGCTATTATAAAGCCACAAAAAACCCCGAGGGTGTGGGAAAACGTTTGTTCAAAATGGCTCCTTTACATCACCATTTAGAATTATCAGGATGGCAAGAAACCCAGGTAGTCGGGAGTTTCTATTTAATTAATGCTATCTTAGTGTTGATTACTCTTTTCCTGGGATACAATTTTTTCTAGGTCTTTTGCCTGCTCATGATTAATCTTTCTGTTGTGATCCCGGTTTATAATGGCGAGACGGATTTGCCGGATTTAATTGAATGTTTGCGATCGCAAACCTATCCGGCCGATCAAGTAGAATATTTATTAGTCGATAACAATAGTCAGGATAATTCTGTTTCTATTGTTCAGGAATTAGCCCAATCTACTGCCATTAATATTCGTTCCCTATCGGAAAATAATATCCAAAGTTCCTATGCCGCTCGCAATGCTGGAATTAGAGTTGCGATTAGTGATATTATCGCCTTTACCGATATGGATTGCCGACCGGAACCCCAATGGTTAGAGCAATTAATTCAACCCTTTTCTAATCCTGATATCGGTTTGGTGGCGGGTGAAATTATCGCCTTACCCAGTCAAAACCTATTAGAAAAATATGCCGATAAACAGGAAACTTTATCCCAAAAACACACCTTAAATCATAGCTTTTTACCCTACGGTCAAACCGCTAATTTAGCCATTCGGCGTAAAATTTTTGAACAGGTGGGTTTGTTTCGTCCCTACCTCACCACCGGGGGCGATGCGGATATGTGTTGGCGGATTCAACAACAAACCAATTATCAATTAGAATTGGCATCCCAAGCAATAGTTAAACACCGTCATCGGTCTACCTTAAAAGCCTTAAAAAGTCAGTGGCGACGCTACGGAGAATCAAATCAGTATTTGCATGAACTTCACGGGATTAATTTAATGGCATCCTTAACCCCTTCCGATTATGTATATCGGTTAGGACGTTGGGTTTTAAAGGAATTACCCCTGGGTACGGTCAAACTCTTAACCGGAAAAGCCGAAATCCTGGATTTAATTAGTACCCCCATCTCCTTATTTAATGGAAATGCCCGTTTCCAAGGACAACAACAGGCGAAATTATCAGAAGCAGCGAAAATGATTGAACACCTTTAAACTAGAAGCCTTATTCTGGAAATATTAACGGATGAGCTTTATAAATCTACCCCCTATGTAAAATTTGCGATGCCATCCTGAATTATATTGTGATAAGATAAAATTATAAAATTATTGTTTTAAGTATTCTGAAAGCCTAAATTCAGGCTAAAACCGGAAAATAATTAATCCTTTTTCTAAAAATTTTGTATCGAAAATTACAAAAAATCAATAAAAGTATAAAAATATATTATTTAATATTCGGGACAACCCCGATAAACCTTCATCCTAAATTGAAAATAAAGTTGCTATAGTGGCGAAATTAACCCTATCCCAGATTTGGGATAAATTTAGCAGTTTCTCCGTTACTGATATCAACATGAGCTATCAGTCTCGCGCCAATCTTAATGAGCAGGAAAACAAAGGTTTTCCCATATCCCTCTCAAACCCTAAAACACCGACTAAAATCTGTATTCTCGGAGGAGGTTTTGCCGGACTTTATACCGCGTTATCCTTAGCGCGTTTATCTTGGCATAAATCCCTAATTCCTAACATCACCTTAATTGATAAAGAGGAGCGTTTTTTATTTACACCTTTTCTTTATGAATTAATTACGGATGAATTTAGAGACTGGGAAATTGCCCCTAGTTTCCAGAAATTACTGGCTAAAGTTAAGGTTAAATTTTGCCAAGGAACCGTTGAGAATATTAACTTAAAACAACGGGAAATTCATCTCAAAAACCAAGAGTGTTTAACCTATGATTATTTAGTTTTATCGGTAGGTCGAAAAACATTTTCTAGCGTTGTTTCTGAGCAGGAAGTAGAAACCTATCCCTTCCGAACCTTAGCGGATGCTGAACGACTCAAACAGCGATTATCTGGATTAGAATTATCTTCCCCACCCAAAATTTCCATTGCCGTAATTGGAGGAGGGCCAAATGGTGTAGAACTGGCGGGAAAATTAGCCGACCGTTTAAAAAACCGAGGACAAATTTATTTAATTGTTCGAGGTCAACAAATTCTGAAAGGCTTTTCAAATTTTAGCCAAAAAGTTGCTTATCAGTCCTTAGCATCCCGGGGAGTTCAACTTAAATTTCAGACTCAGATTCAATCGGTTGATCACCATCATATCACCTTAATTGAACCCGAACAGCAACACAAAATCCCCATTGATTTAGTCATTGAAACCGTGGGAACCCAACCCAGAGAATGGCTATATCACTTAGATTGTCAGCATAATAAAAGGGGTCAAGTTTTAACAACACCCACTTTACAATTTATTGATTATCCCGAAGTTTTTGCCCTAGGAGATTTAGCGGATATTCGTAATTTACAGGGTCAACAAGTTCCCGCAACGGCTCAAGCTGCCTTTCAACAAGGTGTTGCTACGGCTCATAATCTCCAGGCTTTAATCATGGGAAAATCCTTAAAAGCATTTCATTATATGCACCTGGGAGAAATGTTAACCCTAGGGGTTCAAGAGGCAATTGTATCTAGTTTTGGGATTAATTTAAGGGGTTTAATTGCCTGTTGGGTGAGAACTTGGGTTTATATTCTGCTGAGGATGCCAACGGTAAATCATCGTTTACAAGTGACTCAATATCGATGTAAACAAGCTATTACCAATTTTTGGAAAATATC
>DATNRE010000156.1:0-4009 GCA_036703685.1 Candidatus Obscuribacterales bacterium | reverse complement strand
AAGTTCCCAGGGTAGGTAAATAATCTGGGTGTTACCTTTGGATTTGAACTGATAATAAGAGTCGGGGACTTTGCGGTATAAATCTTTTTGAATGTCCAGAAACGGGCGGTTAATTCCCAAGGTTTGACCCGTTGCGAGTGCTACCCTTAAATCCTTGGGCGTGTTAGGTAGGATAGCTGTATTGGTAGCTGTTACAGGGCTTTGAAGTGTTTGCATGATTGATACCTTTGAAGTGTTAGAAGTGTTCCCAGAAGGGGGATATTTCACCCCCGGCTATTGTTTAGAATCCTAGGTCTGCCTTAGCTTGTTCGTATTCGGCGCGGTTAAAGAACTCAGGACTAGCTAACACTTCGAGGGCAGAATTGTGGGCGGTAACGTTGGCTTGGTGACGTTTGGTATCAAGGTATTTGTAAGCGATTAACCACTTGTTAGTTTTGGTGGTTTTCCAGGCGCTACTCAGGACGGCTCCGGTTTTGGCTCGCAGGTAATAGGTGACTTCTCCCGTGGTGAAATCTTCCTCTGTCCACCCATAACGGATTTCGGTTGACCCATCGGGGTAAGTCATTTGGATTGTATCGATTTGGAGGCCGTCAAAGGTTGAAACGTATGTATCAATAATCTCGGTCGTGATCGCGACTTGATTGACTTGAATTTGAGATACCATTGTATTAAGTCCTTAGTTTGGGATGGTGAGAGGTAAGTGGTCAGACCCTGCAAAAGTTGAACCGCTTGCCTCTCTGTCTATATCTATAATATATACGATAATTCTGGTTTTGTACACCCCTAATATATACTAATTTCTTATGTGGTATATATTAAGTATATAAGCTAGAACTATACGTCGGTATAGATAGAGTTAGAATCCCCTCTGGGTGAGGGGTTCCGGTTTATTAAGTTGTTAGGAGTTCGATTAAATCAGGCTTTTTGAGGGGTGTCCGTTTACCATTAATTAGCGGTCGCCAATTGAGTTTCCGTCGCTTGGCTTCATCGCGTAGCTTGGCTGTAGTCCATTCTGTATATACCGTTTCCCCTAGTGTTTGTATAGACTGTTCCGGTGTTGTTGGTGTTTGTTCCGGTTGGGCGCTCGCTTCACTCTCAATAATCTGGGATTCAGTGATAGGGTGAATCAGTGCTTGGGGTTCGGGTGTTACGTCTAGCTGTGGTATAGATTCCGGTATAGCCTTTTGAGTAGATTTCAGTTCAGATTCCGGTACAGACATCGGTTCCGGTTTTGGTTGTGGTGTTATTTCCGGTTGGGGATTCAGTCGGGTTTGTTGGTTACGCTTGGCTTGTTCAACCTCACGCCGCCAAACTGATTCGGGGGCAAACATCCAAAGGGTCACGGCGTAAACAGTCGCAGCGATAACGGTTAATGCTTTCATAATTTCTCCTAAGTTTTCGAGGTGCTGAAGTGGTTATGGTGTTTGGGTTGTGTCGTTTCCCTCTCACCTGTCTATATTACTAATATATACGATTATCAGGGATTTGTATATAGGAGATATATACAGATAACTTATAGGGTATATATTAAGTATATAAGACATTTATATATACGGATAACTATATTTAATCTATATCTAAGCTATACTAAAGGGATAGATTTAGGATATATACGCTATGGCAACCAAGTACACACTACCAGAAGGTCAGAAGTTAGCGACATTCAAAGTGGATGAAAATAACTGGGAATCATTCAAGGCGCTCTGTGAAGCTAAGGGACTATCAGCAAGCAAGGCTCTACAGAATTTTATTCAGAACAGTTTGGACGCACGGGAATTAGGCGCGGCTGCATTAACTCCTGTTGTCGAGTCTAGTCAGAATATAGATATTGATATAGACGCGCTAGAAACTAAGATTCTGGCAAAAATTAGGGGTGAACTTATCCAACAGCAACAGCAACCCCAACCCCCGGCTATTGATCCAACCATCGAGGCGCGATTAGATGCAATGGAGGCGGCTTTATCGGGAAAGTCTTAACCCTCACCGATGAATTAGAGGCGGTGAGGGGTGAACTTGAATCAAAGGATAAGGAGATTGAAAACTTAAATTTTGAAGTTAAAAATGCGGGAGATAATTACAGTTATTTGGCTAAAGAAACCGCCCAACTGCAAAAGGACTATTAACACTACAAGTCAATCTCTGAAGGGCCTGCGGTGGTCAAATCCGACCTTGAGGGTGAAATTTTAAAACTAGATGACAAAATCAATAATTTGAGAATTGAGTTGTTAGATAGAGATGATGCGATCGCTAAACTCAAAACAGAATTAGAACGGGCGGGGGGGGAAGTTAAGCAATTATCCTTATTCCCACCGGAACCAACCCAAACCCCGGAAACCGTAACGGCATCCCCCGTAACGGAACCGGAGCCAACCCCATCACCATCACCGGAAACAATACCAACCCCAATTACAGAGCCAAACCCAAGCAATCCTGTAATTGAATCCAGCCCTGTTACAGTAAGGGGAATTGGTGAACTTGTTACTGTTGGCACATCTGGTTTAGTTGATTATATTAATTTAGTAGATCCAAAATCTGGCATCACCAAAGATGTAATCGATAATTCTTTAACCAGATTACGTCGCGGCGTTAAGACAGGTGCAAGGTCAATCCCAAGTCTTGAGGCGAAATACAACTTTAAATACTTGGGTCAAAACGGGAGAAATCACCAATTTTCCATCCCAAAACTATAGGATTATCCCAAACTAAAATACCTATAAAGCCCCGACCTTTGGGGCTTCTGGGTGTGTTAGGCTTAAATTGTAATTTTGCGTTAGTTTGCGTTATTAAAAAACTAAGACTCGATTTAATTAGGGAAGCGATTAAGCTTTTACTGGACAATCCCGACATCTCAAATCGGGAAGTTGCCAGACAAATCGGTGTATCTGAAACCACATTAAGATACTGGAAAAAACTGCCATTCTGGACATCTGAAAGGCAAAAACTAATAAATGATCGAGCGGAAATAATGGAACTAAACAAAGCCGAACAGCGGCGGGAGTATAAGGAAAACTTAGAAAGGCAACAGCGAAATTTAGAGATTTTAATGGATCAGGTTTTTGCTAATTCAATGCGAGCTATTAATATTTCCAATAAAGTTTATTCAAATTGTTGTCTAATGGAAGATTCATTAAAAGCCTGTGAAATGGCAACAAAATCAGGGGCGCACACCCAAGCCAAAGCCGCTATACAAGGCATTACAGCTTATATTGATATTATGAATCATCTGTATCAAACCCATATCTTAATAGAATATTTTGAAGGATTAGAGGAGGGGGATTAGGCGATCGCATCCCCCCTGAATATAACTGGTAGATACATTTGAAATGGAGCAACCTAAGCTAACAAATCGTAAACGTCATAAATCGGGCTCAATTCTTCTAGGTGTAATTCCATAGCCTTGTCCATCTCAGATGAGAAATTGTTAAATAGCCATTGAGCACCCTTGGCATTGTTTTCCGAGATTGCCAACCTTGTCCAACCTATAACGTCCTGCAACGTCGGCAGTCGGTAAATTTCACGCCGAATATCTTCCCGTGATATGGGGTTCCCACGCTGTGTAAACCATGTGGAGTAGTTGGACTGTTTGACTACAATATCGGGCCGTCCAGTCTCGGATTCGACAATAATTTGATTGATAATCCCATCCATTGTTTTTTCAGTGTCCGGGGCCGGCGCCGGGGTTGGATCATTTTGGGGATTTGTTGTTTTGTTTTCCGGGTCTACCCCCTCGTTATATAAACTATTATTGGGGGGGTAGACCCGGACTGAATCGGTTGGGTGAAGCACTTCTAGCTCCCCTAGGTTAACCGTTGTCAGATGTCCAGCCCTGCGAGCCATAACTTTTTCGAGCCATTCCCAGTGTTCCGGGTCTAGGGTAATTTCCGTTTCTTTGTTCTCTGACCCCTTGACCCGAACCCGTTTAGTCTTGAATTTGACCGCCAAGGTAATTATGAGTATCTGGGAGTATATCCAGACAATAGTTGCCTTACCCTCACCGATTGCCTTGGGA
>DATNRE010000155.1:0-10481 GCA_036703685.1 Candidatus Obscuribacterales bacterium | reverse complement strand
TGTTCTCATTGTTAGCCATCAAAAGTTATCCTTTAAAGCCACTCATGCTCAAGTTAATTTTCGAGAACCCAGAAAAGCTGCCATTATCATGGATAATCAACAAGACTTGGAACCCAATCAACCTAAACTTTGGGAATTGCGTTTGTATGTTGCCGGACAAACCCCTAAGGCGATCACAGCATTTATCAACTTGAAAAAAGTTTGTGAACAGTACCTTCAGGGTCAATATCAAATTGAAGTCATTGATTTGTTAAATGACCCTAGACTCGCCCAGCAAGATCATATTTTTGCACTTCCGACCTTAGTTCGTAAAATTCCTCGCCCCTTAAAACAAATTATTGGAGATTTGTCCAGTCCTGAGAAAATTTTAGTGGGGTTAGAATTGTGGAGGGGGGGAGAGGTAAAAAATCCTTAATTTAAAACAAGAGGAGAAGTTGTTTTATGAAATCTTATTTGTTACCCCCTCAGCCCAACTTTAGCAAGCCAACAAAGGAGGGACATTATTGCTTTCGTTTGTATGTTGCTGGAGCCAATATTAAATCGATTCTAGCTTTAAAAACTATTAAGTATATTTGTGAAACCTACCTACAAGGGAATTATGATTTAGAAGTGATTGACGTCTATCAACAACCCGAACTCACCGAAGGACAAAAGATTGTGGCTGTCCCCACCTTAATTCGGCTTCTTCCCTTACCTTTACAGAGGATTATCGGGGATTTGTCTCAAACCGATAAAATTCTAATGGCCTTGAATTTATCATTTTAAAATAACATGGTTTTATCCCCTAACAGTTAACTATGGTTAACTTTAACTCAACCGAAACATCAGAAGACCCATTACAACAAGAAGTTGAAGATTTGCGTTTTCAATTGGAAATCGCCAAGGATACCCTACGGGCAATTGGCAATGGAGAAGTGGATGCCTTAGTGATTGCCGGGTCAGAAGGAGAACAGGTTTATACGCTGCAAGGAGCCGATTCTTCCTACCGGATGCTCGTAGAAGAAATGAAAGAGGGTGCCGCTACGATTACCACCGATAGTACATTATTGCTCTATTGTAATAAACGATTAGCGTCTTTAGTTAAAACCCCTTTAAAAAAGTTAATTGGGACGGATTTTAAAGAATTTATTTCCCCCTCGGATTTAAACCTATTTCAAGCCCTCTGTCAGAAGGCAAACTTAGGTTCACCCAAGGCGGAATTAACCTTAATTGCCCGGGATGGGACAGAAGTTCCGGTTTATCTTTCTATTAATATCCTGAATCAAAAAGGTGTAGATGTTGGGTGTTTAATTATCACCGATTTATCAGAACAGAAACGGGATGAAGATATTGTTGCTCAAGAACGGTTAACTCGATTACTCCTAGAACAAGCAGCCGAGTCTATTATTGTTTGTGACCATCAGGGAAAAATTATTCGCGCCAGTCAGGAAGCTCAAAAAATTTTAGGGGCAAATTTACTGCTTTCTGATTTCGATGACCTGATTAAATTACAACTTTTACCCCAGCAAAATGCGAGTCACTCCCTGCGAAAAAAGGAAAAAACTTCTAATTCTATTTTTTCCATTACCTCCGTCATTAATGGTCATCCCTATAAGGGGCGGGAGGTTCTATTTATTCGGGAAGATGGAGAAAAAATTAACTTTTTATTAAGTGCCAGTCCTCTGTCAACTCCCCATAGTATTTTTAAAGGTTGTGTGGTAATTCTGACCAATATTACGGAACGAAAATGGTCAGAAGATGCCTTAAAAAGAATTAATGAAGAACTAGAAATCAAAGTTTCTGAACGGACGGCGGAGTTAGAATCTTTAAATAGTCGGTTAAAACAGGAATTAGCCGAACAAGCCAGAACTCAACAGATTTTACAAGATCAAGCTCAACTTTTAGATTTAGCTAATGATGGGATTATTGCGGTTGATTTGAATGATCATATCAACTATTGGAATCAGGGCGCGGAAAAACTCTATGGCTATTCTAAGGCAGAAGTCTTAGGCAAAAATTTAGTTGAATTGCTCAAAATTCAATCCCCTGAACCCTTAGAAAAAATCAAACAAGAAGTCTTTAAAAAAGGCAACTGGGAAGGAGAATTTATTCAAACCAATCACCAGGGAGAAACGGTGATTATCCATAGTAGTTGGTCACTCAAGAAAGATCGGGAGGGAAATCCCATTGCGATTCTGAAAATTAATCGAGATATTACCAAAAGTAAACAAGCCGAACAAGCAATTATTGATTCTGGTTTACGCTTGGCTGGCATTTTAGATATGGCTCAGGATGCAATTATTTCGATTAATGAACAGCAAGAAATTACCCTCTTTAATCAAGGAGCAGAAAAAATATTTGGTTATACGGCAAATGAAATTTTAAAACAGTCTTTTAATTTATTAATTTCTGAATTTTTATCGCAAAAAGATTGTGAATACAAACCAGAATTATCCTCGGATAATTGTTTAATTAAACACATTGGAGAATATCAGGAACTAACAGGTCGCCGTAAGGATGGGACGGAATTTCCGGCGGAAGTTTCTATCTCTCAGTTATCCCTAGAAGAAGGGAAAATTTTAACGGTTTTTATGCGAGATATTAGCGATCGCAAACGGGTAGAAATAGCTATTCAAAAAGCCCAAGAAGACCTAGAAATCAAGGTTAAAGAACGGACAATTCAACTGGCAACTTCCAATGATGACTTAATCCGAGAAATTGCCGAACGGAAACTCTTAGAAAATCAACTTCATGAAATTAATGAAGAACTCGAACAACGGGTAGAACAACGAACCAATGAATTAGCTAAAGCCATTGAGGATTTGAAACAAGAAGCGATTGAACGGCAAAAAACCACCCTCGCTTTACAAGAATCAGAAGCGCGATTTCGGGCGGCTATTGATGGTAGTTTAGATGCGTTTTTTCTCTTACAAATTCATCGAGATCAAGAGGAAAAATTAACAAATTTTGTTTTGGTTGATATGAATTGTAAAGCAGAAGAACTGATTTCACAAAATAAAGATAATGTGTTAGGAAAAGAACTGAGTTATGTGTTTTATCAAGAGAGCAACTTAGGCTATTTTGAGCGTTATTTGCGTGCCTTTAAAACCCGCAAGGGCTTTGAGGAAGAATTAGAAATTTCCAACCCCAATATTAAAGCCAAATGGCTACAAATACAGGTGGTTCCTTTATCCGATGGAATTGCCGTCACCTGTCGTGATATTACAGAACGCAAGAAAACCGAAGAAGCCGCCCAACAAGCTAATGAAAACCTCACGCGCTGGGTGAATGATTTAGAACAACGCAACCGTGAAACCCTACTATTAGGTCAAATGAGTGAATTTTTACAAGCCTGTAATTCCACCGAAGAAGCCTATCAAGTGATTAATGATTTACTCAAACCTTTTTTCCCAAAAATATCCGGGGGTTTATTTGTAGCGAGAAATTCTAAAAATCTCGTGGAAATGGTGGCGACTTGGGGTGATTTACAGGGAATCAGTGAGGCGGTTTTTTCTCCTCAAGATTGCTGGGCATTACGCCGGGGGAGATCCCATTTTGTTCCCGCCACCACCAGTAATTTATTATGTAAACATATCCATCAAAAAAATTGTCGTCAGTATCAATTAAATTCTAATAATTCCAGTAAAATTACTCTGAATTCCCCTACAAAAACTGAACTTCCGGCCTGTCCGGTGATGGTTGAACATCTTTGTGTCCCCATGATTGCCCAGGGAGATGCCTTGGGATTATTGTGTTTAGCCTCCGAGGAATCAGGACAACTTTCGGGAGACCAACAACGGTTAGCCACGGCCGTAGCTGAACATATTGCTTTAGCCTTAGCTAACTTGAAATTACGAGAAGCCTTGGAATATCAAAGTATTCGGGATGGTTTAACCGGGTTATATAATCGTCGCTATTTAGAAGAATCCTTAGAACGGGAAATTAACCGCGCCCAACGTCAAAAATTTAGTTTAGGAATCGTGATGATTGATATTGATCATTTTAAAAATTATAACGATACCTTTGGTCATGATGCTGGAGATATTGTCTTGCAACAACTGGGAAATATATTACAAAAAAATGTCCGAGGGTCGGATATTGCTTGTCGTTATGGCGGTGAAGAATTTACCCTGATTTTACCAGAAATTACTCTCGAACTTGTTAAGGAACGGGCGGAACAAATTCGAGTTGAAGTCCAAAAATTAAAGCTGAAACACCATTATCAAGATTTAGGTCAGATTACCCTTTCTTTGGGTATTTCCCTGTTCCCCAACCAAGGTTTAACGGGAGAGTCTGTTATGCGGGCGGCGGACACAGCCTTATACCAAGCCAAAGAAGAAGGAAGAAACCGAGTTTGTGTTTTTGGCTCTAATTTTGACCATTCTGCTTAAGTCCGTTTCCTATGATTAATGTATAGATTTGTTAAGGTTTTCGGGATTTTTCCAATCTTCAAAACTTCTTCAAATTTGTTTTTTATTCTCAAATCATTATCTAACTGTTACCGATAGAGTTTGCTCCCTATCCCAGAAGCTCATCAGTCGCTAATTCATACGAGGTTTAATAAACTTATATGCCTACCTGTCCCTGCTGTGCATCACCCATGCTCCAACACATTCGTAAAGGTCATCTGGTTTGTAGATGTCGCCATTGTTGGCAAGAAATGCCGGACTTAAGTGCTACCCAGTCCTTGAAGCTTAACTATACTTCGTCCTTGGAAAGAAGAATTAAAGAATTAGCTCTAGCCTAAATGGAATGATAGAATCATGGAACCATAGGCAGGTTCCTAGCTAGATTTAACAGAATTACTGATTAGGTTGTCTGTTTCTAGCTATTACGGGGGTTGGGATAGGGAATGGAACGATTCAATTTTATTTTTGTTCCTCAAGGTCAGGAATACCGGGCTGTGTTAAGGGGATTGCGGCTCGTTAACTCATCCGCAATTAAAGTTTTACCCATTCCAATTGGTTCTCAATATTTAACCGTTTATTTAAAAAAATGGCTCAATTCAGAAGTCGTTAACAGTCAGTCTTCTATACAGGTTTTAGTTCTGGGATTATGTGGCAGTTTATCCCCTAATCTCCGGGTTGGGGATGTTGTTGTTTATCAGAATTGTTTACCTTTACTCTCAGACAATTCGGATCAAGATCCTGAGAATAGTAGGGCAGTTTCCTGGGATGATGATTTAGCTTTAGGGTTATCTGAAACATTAATTCCATCCCATTTAGTTAGGGGGTTAACTACTGACCGGGTAATTACCACCGCCATCGAAAAACAAAGATTAAGCCAACTTTACCCCGTGGAAGTGGTAGATATGGAAGGCTTAATTCTATTAAACTTTTTAAAAAAAGCGGGAATTAAAGCGGCAATGGTTAGGGTTGTGAGTGATAATTTCTATCAAGATTTACCTGATTTAAGCACAGCTATTGATCAGAATGGACTATTAAAAATATTACCCTTAATCAAGGTGTTGTTACAACATCCAATTAGGGGATTAAAACTGATTAGCAGTGGTTTAAAAAGTCTGGCTGTTTTGCAACAAATAACCCAAAAATTACAATATAGATAGTCTAGGAATCAGAAACCGGGTTTCTAGGAGGTCATATTTTCAAATAAGATAGGTTCAATTCGCTTCAATACTTCCCTAACTAAATCTTCTGGACATTCACCAATCAAACTTGCTTGCCTTGAGCGATAATCTAAGGAACGCAGTTGATCTGTCATAATTACACCTGTCACCAATTCACCTTCGGGAATGGGAACATAAAACGGATTTTTGCGTTGTGTGGTGCTAATCGGACAGACAAAGACAAACCCCATTTTTTGGTTAAATTTAGTTTGACTCACAACCAGTGCAGGTCGAGTTCCCATTTGTTCGTGCCCTGCTTGAGGATCGAAATTGAGGCGAATAAAATGACCTCGTTCGGGGATATAGTTTACCAAACTTCCTCTCCTTCTAGTTTTCCCCAAGAGATTTCTTCGCTGGGTTCTATTTCACCTGCTAATAATTGATCTAGGGTATATTTTGAAATTTTCTCATTTACAGGCTCTATGACCATTTTTCCATTTTCTATACTGCAAATTACTGAATCATTTGCTTTTAAGTTTAACAATTTTACAATATAGTCCGGTATTGGCAATGCTAAGGAATTACCCAAGTTGCTGATGTGTATTTTTGCTGTCATACATTTGCGATTTTAATGCTTAGGTTTATCTATTATAACAACTAGATATAGTCGCGCCGGGACTTAGATACCGGGTTTCTAGTCTAGTTGGTTTATTTTAACGTTCAGGAAATAGCTTACATTCCCTGAATGTAGGTTGATTCACTTCCCCTAAACGAGAGTTTAAAAATCGATCCATCCAATTCTCAAAATAGATCCGATTAGATTGTTTTTCTTCGGGATCATTAGTATTAATAGAATGGGGGGCTAATCCCACAATTGCCGCCGTGGTGACACAGAACATTGACTTTTGAAAACTCTGACAAATTTGCACCCGTAAATCATCTTCTCCGCGACAACTATTCTGATAAATATGATGTAAATAATCGGGGAGAAAATGACGCATATCCTGCATTAACTGAGTCGGGGGAATACCCGAACCTCCAATTGGTAGGGGATCAGCATATAACGCACCATAGGCAAAGTCTTTTTGTTCAGTGGGAATTTGATGGGCTTGGGCATTATAAGAAACAGTTCCCGGGAAAGGAGTTCCCCTAAAAAACACGGCTTCAACATAGGGAACTGCGGTATCCATTAAAAAGGTTAATTCGGCAGATTTTGGCAGAATATCATAAACTTGATTATTGATTTTAACGCTATAGGTAATTGGTTGATTTGCTGCTTCTACTAATGCTAATAAAATATGATTGACTACTTCAGGAATAGATTTAATTTCCCCTTGATCATAACGATCAGAAAGGGAAATAAACATATCACTCATCACCCGCCAAAATTGACCTAATCCACTATAATAAGCCAGTTGTCGAATTTGTTCTGGGAGAAATTCTGGGAAAAAACGATGGAGGGTTTGAATCATCAAATTTCCCTTAGTTTTAGCTTGAATTGCGGTTTCTGCTAATTGAAGAAATTCGGAAGAATCTAAATATTCATCTAATTTACCACCCCCATGCCAAAACATGGTTTTCATACAATATTCAGCATATTCAAAATTAATCCGATCATGCCACAAATATTGAAATAGTTTTTTGATGTTTACCTCTCCATTAAAATACTTGAAAAAGGGAAATAATTCTAAAAACTGTTCATCGGCAATATAAATTAAATTCTTAGAATAGGCATCTAAAACAATCCCATAACTTTTCAAGATGCCCACAACTTCTACCAAATTTTCGGGATAATTCGGCAACAGAGCTTCACCGGACTCTAGGCGATCAATATATTCAGATAGAGGATGTTTAGACATGGGGGTAAAATCCGTAAGTTTCATTTTGTTTAAAGGTTTAATTAAAATAGAAAGGGATTTCAAAGTGATATAACAAGCCTAAGAATTAATCTAATAATTGAGACTTGCTATATCAAAAAATTAAACCTTTTCTGCCCGATGTTGAGCAAATAAAGGTTGAGTATGGGCTAATGCTGTGGTAGAAGCATCAGTTAATCTCACTAATAAGTTAGGTTGAATGCCTAAAATCACAATAATTAAGGCTAAAATCATCGCAGGAATACGATCACGCCACTGTACAGAAGGCAAATTAACCACATATTCCGAGAGGCGACCAAAGAAGGCTTTATTAATCATAATTAGGAAATAAACCGAAGTTAATCCGGTTCCAATCATGCACAATAAAGTTTGTACGGGAAACACTTCCATACTGCCGCGAAAGATGATAAATTCCGCCACAAATCCCACTAAACCAGGTATTCCCGCACTCGCCATTACCGCCATAATCATAATAGTTCCAATTAGGGGTAAACCGCGTTCTGGGTTGAGTAACCCTTGAATAATATCTAAATCTCGACTTCCCGCTTTTCGGTATACAACGCCAACGGTTAAAAACATTAATCCCGAGATTAAACCATGACTCACCATTTGCATTACGGCCCCTAATAAACTGGTGGAGTTAGCGGCAGCAAAAGCTAATAAAATATAGCCCATGTGAGCAATAGAACTATAGGCTACCATTTTCTTCATATCTTTCTGAGAAATAGCACAAAAAGCTCCATATAAAACACTCACTACCGCCCAACTAGCTACCCAGGGAGAAATTACCGACCAAGCATCAGGAAATAGGCCGACCCCAAACCGTAATAACCCATAGGTTCCTAACTTTAATAATACCCCGGCTAACAGCACAGAAACGGGGGTTGAGGCTTCAACGTGGGCATCCGGTAGCCATGTATGGAAGGGAAATAGAGGAATTTTAATCCCAAATCCAATTAACAGACCGCCTAATAAAATCAGTTGGGTGTTTAGGGGTAAAGATGAGACTCCTAACGCCGTAGCACTAATAGTATCTAAATCAAAATCTAGGGTATGGGTGAGCCAAACAATACCTAAAAAGGAAGCTAAAACTAGAAATCCTGAAACTGCTGTATACAGTAGAAATTTAGTGGCTGCATAGCCTTTTCGTTTGCCTCCCCAAATCGCAATTAACAGATATAAAGGGATGAGTTCAACTTCATAGAATAGCAGAAACAATAATAAATTTTGTGATAAAAATGTTCCTGAAATTCCTGCCGAAATTAGTAAAATTGAGGCATAA
The DNA here is from genome assembly GCA_036703685.1 of Candidatus Obscuribacterales bacterium. Taxonomy (GTDB): domain Bacteria; phylum Cyanobacteriota; class Cyanobacteriia; order Cyanobacteriales; family Microcoleaceae; genus Planktothrix. Next base: position 1,777 of record DATNRE010000155.1, on the reverse strand, counting down.
TAGAGTTGATGACGACTGACAAATAAATCCGTAATCGTGATCGCAATGGTAATTAATAACCCATTCAAAATCACCAAAGGTAAGGATAAACCATCAACTCCTAAAGTATAATTCAACCCCAAGGGTTTAATCCAAGGAATAAATTCTTTAAATTGTAAAGCCGGATTATTTGAATCAAATAGTCCCGCTAAAACCAATGACCATAAAAATAATCCAACCGTGATTACTAAGGAAAATTGACGAGCTCTTTTACCCGATAAATTCGGCCAAAAGGCAATAAGAGCCGCACCCAATAAAGGAAGCCAAATTAATACACTAAGCATAAATAAATTGGTGTTGATATTTGATAGTTAATTTCCGTAGATTAAGAAAGCCCTAAAGGGCTTACTACAGTTAGAATTGCCACAGCATTAATCCCACCAATACTCCTACTCCTAAAGCAATAGTTAGGAGATAAAATTGGGATTGTCCAGAAATACTGTATTTTAAGCCTTCTCCACTAAATAAAGTGGCTAAACCAAAAATATTAACAATGCCATCGATAATATAGCGATCAATCCAAGCACTAAAAGCAGAAATTCGATTCACAAATAAAACCACCGTTAGATTGTAAATTCGATCAATATAGAAATCGTAAGCGAATAAATCTTGCAATCCTTTCCAGGGTAATTTGTAAGGTTTAGAACCCACCCCATATAAATAAATGGCAGCACCAATGGTCACCCCAATAATACCTGATATGACCAGTAAAGGAACCGTGGCTTGACGGACAATCTCAGCAAATCCCGTGGCGGGAGCTATCACTAAGGGGGCCGTCCAACTGAGTAATAATTGCCATTGTTGTAACATCAGGGGCACTAACAGGGTCAAAATTGTCATGCTCACCAGGGGTAAAGCCATGGGCCAGGGAACTTCCGGGGCGCGTCGGGTTTTTTGTTGAGGTTTTCCGGCAAAAACCAATCCGAAAACCCGGGTTAAACTCAAGGCCGTTAAACAATTAACCAGCAGTAAGACACAAATTAACCACAGAGGGACTGTCCAAAATCCATTCACCCAGCGGCGCATCGTCCAAAAAGTACCCAAGGGCATTAACGCCACTAAACCCCCTGCACCCACAAGAAAAGCGATGGTTGTGGCGGGCATTTTTGACCATAACCCCCCCATTTCCGTTAAATCTTGAGTATTAGTGGTTAAAATTACCGAACCCGCACTCATGAAAATTAAGGCCTTGGCGATCGCATGGGTGAATAATAAGAGTAGGGCAATATCAACATGACTTTCTCCTACCGCAATAAACACCAACCCTAAATAGGCACTGGTGGAATGGGATAAGGCCCGTTTGAGATCAATTTGGGCAATGGAAACCAGAGAAGCACCAATGGCGGTAATTGTCCCCAAAACCACTAAGGTTGTGGAGGCAATGGGGGATAGGGCTAAAACCGGTTGTAGTTTAATTAAAACATAGGCCCCACTAGCGACTACCACGGAATTTCGCATAATTGAAGCCGGGTTAGGGCCTTCCATAGCCTCATCTAACCAGAGATTTAAGGGAAATTGGGCGCATTTTCCAATCGGCCCAGAAATCAAGGCCAGACCCAGTAAGGTCGCCTGCCAGGGCATTAAGGTAGCGGTTTCGGCCCATGCTTCCAAATCGGAAAAGCTCAAACTTCCGGCCAGGGTGGAAAGATACACCACCCCCATCAACAGCAACACATCTCCGACCCGTTTGGTTAAAAACGCATCCCGAGCCGCCGTCACCACCAAGGGGTGGGCATAC
>DATNRE010000154.1:0-10627 GCA_036703685.1 Candidatus Obscuribacterales bacterium | reverse complement strand
CAGATCCGGCACTCTATCACAGTCTTTCTTCAAGTTCTGATGAAACATTGAAAAGTCTACAAATTCCTGTGAAATGGGCAGAATTAATGAATAAGTGGGTATTCGATTCCCCCGAACATCAACAATGGTTATTTGAACATAGACTCTCCTCCGGTCAATATCGGGAGTGGTCAAATCTGGCAACCTGATGACTGATGGAACTGGGATTATAGCTAAGTTGATTGAACGGAAGTTGACTTGATAGATCAGTATGGGCTTTTCTATCAAGTATATATTAAGTTTTTTATCCGGGTCACCAAGGGGGTAAATTTTTATCTTGCTGACAGGTAGAAATCGATAATTGTTCAGTGTTTTGAACCCGAGTAATTCTCATTTGATTACTGTCGGTATCCACATCTAAACAGGCACAGGCATATCCATAATTGCCATTGGTTTTGACATATTCTGCCCTATCAAGATCGGGAATATTTTCTATTCCACTGGCTTGATATCCCCCCTGAAGCGAAAGAGTCCAAGTCCCATCTGTGTCTTTTAAATACCAATTGGCGGGAGTCGGATTTACTAACCATCCACATCGAGTTTCTAGGGCGTTAGCGGGTAGAATAACAGTAAAAAGAGATGAAACAATTACAGGGATCAGAAGTTTTTTTTTCATTCTTTGATTTACTTTGTTAGACTACAAAAAACAATTGAATTCGTCAAACGGGCAGGTTTATTAGCCTATCCAATCGGGTTGCAAAACCCACCCATTCCAGTTAATTAGGCCGACTCATGTTGTCGATGCCAAGCGGGATGCCATAATACCTCGGCGGTAGAACGTTTTTCTACCATTTCTTGGGTAATCACACAGCGAACCACATCCTTTCTGGAGGGAATTTCATACATGACTTCTAACATTAATTCCTCCAGAATTCCCCGTAAAGCTCGCGCCCCGGTTTTCCGACGGAAGGCTTCTTTAGCAATAGCTTTTAACGCTTCCGGCTCAAATTCTAACCGGACATTATCCATGCGTAATAGCTTTTTATATTGTTTAACTAAAGCATTACTCGGTTCAGTTAAAATCTGCATTAATGCTCCTTCATCTAAAGGAGAAACCCGAGTTAAAACCGGAAGGCGACCAATAAATTCAGGAATTAAGCCAAATTTTACTAAATCTTCGGGTTGAACATGATACAAAACTTCGTCGGACTGGAGGGGAACAATCGGAGTTTTCTGATCTTCTCTGGACTGGACAAAACCCAGGGATTTTTTGCCTAAACGTTGTTCAATCAGTTTTTCTAAACCAACGAAAGCCCCGCCACAGACAAATAAAATTTTGCTGGTATCAATTTGGATAAAATCTTGATAGGGATGCTTACGTCCGCCCTGGGGAGGAACATTAACTACAGTCCCTTCTAACATTTTTAATAGGGCTTGTTGTACTCCTTCTCCAGACACATCTCGGGTGATGGAGGTATTTTCACTTTTGCGGGCTATTTTATCAATTTCATCAATATAAATAATCCCTTGTTGTGCGGCTTCAATATCAAAATCAGCAACCTGTAATAACCGCAATAAAATATTTTCCACATCATCCCCAACATAACCGGCTTCGGTTAAAGTTGTGGCATCGGCAACGGCAAAGGGAACATCTAATAATTTGGCTAAAGATTGGGCAAGTAAGGTTTTACCACAACCCGTTGGCCCCATCAAGAGAATATTAGCTTTTTGTAGTTCTATCGCATCATCAGCCTCGGCATCAGAATCTTTTAACTTTTCTACACTCAGGCGTTTGTAGTGGTTATAAACCGCAACGGATAGCACTTTTTTTGCCCCATCTTGACCAATGACATGATCATCTAAATAGTTTTTAATTTCGATGGGTTTAGGAATAGAAGTCAGAGAAAACCCTTTATTCGTAGACTGTTTGGAAGAACGTACCCCCGGTTGTCCTGTTACCGAAGCCGTAGCTAAATTTTTTTCAGAAAATTCTTCTTCTAAAATCTCGTTACAGAGTTCGACGCATTCATCACAGATATAAACACCAGGGCCTGCAATTAATTTGCGAACTTGCTCTTGAGATTTACCGCAGAACGAACATCTTAAATGAGAATCATATCTGGACATATTGAATTAATTTTTAATTAACAACTGCTGGTGGTTTTTCCCTAAATAGGGGAGATAGACTGAATTTCGTCACGACTGAGACTAGGGTAAGTTTCCGCACATCCACAGGCGAGATTAATCCCATACTATCTTTCCCTAAACTAACACTAAATGAAGAAAACGTGCGAATTATTAATTATTGTTTTGTAAAGTTCTGATTAGATCGGGGCTGTTGGGAGATAAACTGTAAATTTAGAACCGACTCCGAGTTGGCTAGAAACGCTGATTTGTCCTCCCAGCATTTTGCAATAGTGATGGGTAATTGCTAAACCCAAACCCGTGCCGCCATACTCCCGACTTAAAGAATTATCAACTTGAGTAAAGGCTTGAAATAAATTTTTCTGCTGTTCACGAGAAATACCAATTCCAGTGTCCGTAACTTCAAAACAAATCCAGTCTAAATCTTGATTCTGTTCTCGCTTTAGATTCAGGGTGACTTTGCCTTGATGGGTAAATTTTAGAGCATTACTGATTATATTATAAAGAATTTGTCGAATTTTAGTGATATCTCCCTCCATGATATCCAAATTATTTTTACAACAAATTTGTACCCTGTTTTGATTTTGATCGGCGAGGGGTTGTAAGGAAGTCACCACATCATGAACAAAACTAGCCACTTCAAAGGTTTCTAAAGATAAAGGCATTTGTCCGGCTTCAACCTTACATAAATCCAGAATATCATTAATTAAGGTCAATAAATGGTGGCCGGACTGATGAATTTTTTCCACATCGGGTAAGAGATCATCAAGTTTTTGATCCACTACTTCTTCGAGTAATAAATCACTAAAGCCGATAATGGCGTGTAGAGGTGTGCGTAACTCATGGCTCATGTTTGCTAAGAAGGTACTTTTAGCTTGGGAAGCCACTTGAGCTTGATGTAAAGCGGTTTGTAAAATCCCTTCTACTTTCAACCTTTCTACCATTTCTATTCGTAACTGTTGGACAGCTTCTTGTAATTCTATCGTGCGTTTTTTGACTCTAATTTCTAGCTCCTTCTTGACCTGGGCTAATGCTTTTTCCGCTTTAATTCGTTCAAATCGTTCAATTGCTAAGGCGACTAAATTGGCTAAGGAATCAATAAATATCCGATCTTCTAGGCTACAGTCCTGTTGATGAATGGGATATTCAACACAAATGAATCCAATAATTTTGCCATCTAACCAAATGGGTCGATCTAAACAGTGACTCAAAAAAGCAGCCAGACTATTATTAATTAATTCCGATGATTTAGATAAAGATTTGGTTAATAAATCGAGAGGATAAAATGAGAAACTTTTCAAATTAAACGGATTTGAACACAGGGAAATATTATGATTAATGATTGCTGATTCATCGGGTGAATGATGATCGGTTTGACGTTCATACAAATCTAAACAAGTCCATTCTAAAGCATTTTTTTTAACCCAAACTTCATCTCCAAAATCTGGGTTTAAATCATTGACTTCCTCGTGATCTGACACCGCATCACCCAAGCCACTATGGAGCCAAACACTCACTCGGTCAACGTCTAAAGTATGAGCGGCGGTTTCGGTAATTTGACGAATAGCCGTATCAATATGATCGGAATTGCGGGTTTGTTCTCGACTTAAATCCCGTAGGGCGACATTTTGACGATAGAGGCGTTCCGTACTCAATTGTAGGGTGGCTTCGGTTTTTTTTCGCTTCGTAATATCATGAAAAATTGACAGGATGGCTTGCTCTCCTTGAAAGGGTAAAATTTGGAAGGAACCCATGACCCAAAAAGGAGTTCCGTCGGTTTTTCTGACTTCTAATTCATAGTTGTGAACATAACCTTCCGTGAGAATTTTATCAATTAATTGTTGTCGATCTAAGGCAATAGGATAAAAATTCAGAGTTTTGATAATTTTGATTTGATTCAGGGGGAAATTAAATAACTCACTGGAGAAAGAATTAGCGTATAGGATTAAGCCATCAGATAAACGGCTAATCATGATGGGAATAGGAGTTACCTCGGCGATCGCTTCAAAAATTTCTGGTTGTGGGATCATCGGTTCAGAAATATCAGCAGAAACAGGAGGTTTGTTTTTCTGTTTTTCATGCCAAACTTTAAGCTCAACGGTCGTATTTTTCCAGGTTTCAACTTCTGGAAAGATAGAATGGTTTTGACCCATAAAGGATTCGGGAGAACGTTTTTTTTCTGGCATCATTCAAGAGTTTAAAGGTTGAACTAAATGTTTAATTAAAAACCAATTAACGGGTAATTTTCCAATAGTAAACTAAGGGGAAATAGACTCATAAATCCTAAGTAGCGTCAATCCAATATTTTTTGGTTAATATTACATAGAAGTCAGAGTCTGATTCTGCCGACACCCATGACTTTGAGGACGAAGTTGGAGTCAATTCGTATCGTCGCTTACATTTTCCCTGCACCCTGTACGACTTCGATAATTCTGAATAGTGTAGAACAGGATAGTCGGGTTTGGGCAGGGATACAGAATTTTATTTAGAAACTCGATTCTATTCTAGGCTGATCAAATTTTTGATCAGCCTTTAGGCACAGAAAATGAAAATATTCCTCTAATTCCCAACCTGTGGGATATTAATTCTTGCACTCTCACGGGACGGATGTTTGCTGTGTCGTTAACATACGCAATGGTTCATGAATGGTTAACACCCCTGGCGACGGGAGGTTCAGAACTCGTTGTCCAAGAAATTCTCAACCATATTCAGGCGGATGTTTACTCATTAATTGATTTTGAATCCACCAACCCCGATAGCTATTTATATCAACGCTCCATCGGTACAACCTTTCTTCAGCATTTCCCCAAGGCACGTTCTGGGGTGCAGAAATATCTGCCTTTGCTCCCCCTGGCTATTGAACAACTCGATGTCCGAGGATATGACGTGATTCTCTCCTCCTCCCATGCTGTCGCCAAAGGAGTGATCACCAGCCCCCATCAACTTCACCTCTGTTACTGCCATACACCCATGCGCTACGCCTGGGATTTAACCTTTGACTATCTCAACAGCAGTGGGGCTGGAAAGGGTCTGCAAGGGGTGTTTACCCGCTATCTGCTGCACCGTTTACGCCAGTGGGATGTGATCTCAGCGAACCGGGTGGATTATTTTATGGCGAATTCTAAACATACAGCCCGACGAATTTGGCGGTGTTATCGTCGGCCAGCTACGGTGATTTATCCCCCGGTACAGGTGGATCGTTTTCAGTTTCAACCGCAAAAACAGGATTTTTACTTAACGGTTTGTCGTTTGGTAAGTTATAAAAAAATTGCCTTGATTGTCCAAGCCTTTAACCGCCTAGGATACCCGTTAATTGTTATTGGGACAGGAGCCGAATTGAATACTATTCAACAAATGGCTAAACCTAATATTCAGGTTTTAGGGTGGCAACCCAACGAGGTCGTAGACCAGTATATGCGGGATGCCAAAGCCTTTGTTTATGCCTCCTGTGAGGATTTTGGCATCGCCCTAGTCGAAGCTCAAGCCTGCGGGACTCCGGTAATTGCCTACGGGGTCGGAGGTGCTTTAGAAACCGTCCGAGATCTGCGACAATATCCAGATTCCGCCACGGGTTTATTATTTTCAGCCCAAACGGAGGAAGCCCTAGTGGAGACCGTAGAAGCCTTTGAGCAGTCTCAGGACAAGTTCAACCCCGAGATGGCTCGATTAAATGCGACCCAATTTAGCCCGAAACAATTCCAAGAACATTACTTGGGATTCGTAGAGCATTGCTGGCAACAATTTCAATCGGGCAATATCAGCTAAAATGCCAATTAATTTCGGACTCATAAAAATCCGTTCCCGATTAGAGATCGTTGAAAATCCAAGAATACTTAGATTTGTGGGTAACAAATTTAGCCGTTTCCCCTTGCTGTACTTGAGTTTTCCCGTGTTCACAGGAACAATTTTTGATCCGAATTTTGACGAACTAAAGCCGAATTACCTATATTGGGTGTCTTGAGGCTTTATGATCAGGACTGTGTGTGGTGTGAATTGAAGGAGTAAGATGACTGCCAATAGCCAACTCATCTTTGGTAAGGGACTTCGGCGTGGGTTCAACAGGCGAGGGGTTCTGCCCTTGGCCTATCGAGCGATACCTGAACGCCTCTCTCTACAGCGTGTAGATGAGGAATTTTGGAAGCGATTATTTGATATTGTCTTCTCTCTGTTCGTTCTGATTTTATTCGCTCCGGTTTACTTAATTTTGGCTCTGCTGATTGCCTTAAGCTCTCCAGGGTCAGTTTTTTATGTACAGGAACGAGTCGGAAAAAACCGCAAATTATTCGGCTGTATTAAATTCAGAACCATGGTGAGTAATGCCGATGAAATACTAACGCAAATCATGGAAACTTCCCCCCATTTGCGAGAGGAATTTCAGAACAATTTCAAACTCAAACATGATCCTAGAATTACTTGGATAGGTCGGTTTCTCCGGGTGACCAGTTTAGATGAATTTCCCCAATTTTGGAATGTTTTAATAGGAGACATGAGTGTAGTCGGCCCTAGACCTTTAGTGGTGGAAGAACTACACAAATATGGTCGTCACATGGATAAAATCCTAACTATTAAACCTGGACTCACTGGACTATGGCAAGTTTCGGGGCGCAATGATATTCCCTATCCCCGTCGAGTTCAGATGGATTTATACTATGTCACTTTCAAGAATTTTTGGACAGACTTGGGAATTGTCATCAAAACAATTGGTATTGTGATTTTTCCTAAAAATAATGGAGCTTATTAGTTCAAACAGAAAAATACATAGGTAATTTTATTTCCCCTTAACTCTTTTATCGATGGGTTTAGGGGTTTTATTTTGAGTCTAATAGAAGTAGACTGGAAGATATAGCGCTACGATGAAAGGGAACACCGGATCTGGGAACAGGGAACAGTAAGAATTGAAGGAGTTTCAGGGTTTAAAAATGTCCTAACCGTAAAGCGTAGCGCTATATAAGTTAGGTTTAGATCTCCGGTTTCTAAATTAAACGGGTAGAAGTAGAAATTGAGCCTACCCTTGAATTAAACCGGATCTCAGGTCATTTCGGGTGTAGCCACGGCTGAAACACTCAAAGGTCTAGCCAGATCACGTTGACGACCAAATCACCGAATATGTTCTAGGGTACATAATCAACACACTCCCCAGATTAGTTATTATATAATTAAATTCGGGAATATTAACCCATAAAACTCTAAGGAATAGTTTCAATGACAGAACGGAAACGGGCATTAATTACCGGAATCACGGGTCAAGATGGCTCATACTTAAGTGAATTGTTACTAGAAAAAGGTTATGAAGTGCATGGGATTATCCGCCGATGCTCTAGTTTCAATACCGAACGCATTGACCATATATATAAAGATTCTCACAACCCTGATGCTCGGTTATTTCTGCACTATGGATATTTAACCGATGGCACAACTTTACGGCGGATTCTTGAGGAAGTTAAACCCGTAGAAATTTATAATCTGGGTGCTCAATCCCATGTTCGAGTTAGTTTTGACTCTCCCGAATATACGGTTGATACCGTTGGTATGGGGGTATTACGTTTATTAGAAGCAATTCGAGACTATCAGCAACGCACCGGAATTGAAGTCCGATTTTATCAAGCGGGTTCCTCGGAAATGTTCGGGAAAGTGTTAGAAATTCCCCAAAAAGAAACCACACCCTTTTATCCCCGTAGTCCCTATGCCTGCGCTAAGGTTTACGGACATTGGCAAACCGTAAACTATCGAGAATCCTATGGTTTATTTGCCTCTAATGGGATTTTATTTAACCATGAAAGTCCCCGTCGCGGCCCTACTTTTGTCACTCGAAAAATTACCCGGGCCGTGGCTCGAATTGTTAAAGGAAAACAAAAAGAAATCTATTTAGGAAATCTCGACTCCAAACGGGATTGGGGCTATGCTAAAGACTATGTTCGAGCCATGTGGCTGATGCTCCAACATTCTGAACCGGATGATTATGTGGTTGCTACCAACGAAACCCATTCGATTCGAGAATTCCTAGATATTGCCTTTGGTCATGTTAATTTAGATTGGCAAAATTATGTCAAATTCGATGAACGTTATCTGCGTCCGGCGGAAGTTGATATTTTAATTGGTGACCCCACTAAAGCCAAAGAAAAATTAGGTTGGGAACCCAGTGTCACCTTTGAAGAATTGGTGAAGTTAATGGTAGATTCCGATCTCAAAGCCTTAGAAGAAACTGAAGAAACCCACCATCATTTTGATTAATTACGGATACAGTAGAGGCTAAATTTATGAGTCCCTTAGATTTGACAAATAAACGGATTCTAGTCACAGGAGGGGCAGGTTTTTTAGGGCGTCAAGTGGTCGCTCAACTGCTCCAGTCTGGTGCTGATCCAAATAAGATTATGATTCCTCGTTCTCAGGAGTATAATCTTTGTACCTTAGACGCTTGCCAAAAAGTTGTTCAGGGTCAAGATATTGTAATTCATTTAGCAGCGCACGTTGGCGGAATTGGCTTAAATTTAGTCAAACCCGCCGAACTTTTTTATGATAACTTGATGATGGGAGTTCAATTAATTGATAGTTCCTATCGTGCAGGGGTGAAAAAGTTTGTCTGTGTGGGGACAATTTGCGCCTATCCCAAGTTTACCCCAGTTCCTTTCAAAGAAGATGACCTTTGGGAAGGTTATCCCGAAGAAACGAACGCACCTTATGGAATTGCTAAAAAAGCCTTGTTGGTGCAATTACAATCCTATCGTCAACAGTACGGTTTTAATGGGATCTATCTGTTACCCGTGAATTTATACGGCCCAGAAGATAATTTTGATCCGAAAAGTTCCCATGTAATTCCCGCATTAATTCGCAAGGTTTATGAAGCTCAAAAACGGGGGGATAAGACCCTTCCCGTTTGGGGAGATGGTAGTCCGACCCGGGAGTTTCTGTATTCAACGGATGCGGCCCGGGGTATTGTGATGGCGACTCAATTATACAATGAACCCGACCCAGTGAATTTAGGCACAAATCACGAAGTCACTATCAAAGACTTAGTAGAAACGATTTGTGAATTGATGGAATTTCAGGGCGAAATTGTTTGGGAAACCGATAAACCCAACGGTCAACCTCGCCGTTGTTTAGATACAACAAGAGCCAAGGAAAAGTTTGGTTTTATGGCAGAAGTTGGCTTTAAGGAAGGGTTGAAAAATACCATTGAGTGGTATCGTCAACACGGAGAATAATTTTTAACCCATAGGGCTTAGTAGGATGGGCTATGCTCATTCTACTATTAAAAAATGTCCTTAAAATTTATCTATGAAGTTGCACTGAATAAAGCAAAAACAATATAATCCTAACCCGCAAATTAGCTTTTAAAAAAGTTTTTTATCAGATAAAATATGTTTGTAGACTTATAAGATATCCCCTCTTTATTAATGGGTACTCGCATTTTTATTGTAATTAATGCAGGCGGTACATATCCATAATTAAAAATATTCATATTACAAAAAGATAAATTTATAAACTTATTCTGTACTATCAATTCTTAACCAATATTATTAGAGAGCAAAAATTAATGAGCAATCCCGTGCAACTTAACGCCGATACCTCGACTAATCCCATAGTCAGCGTCAAAGTCAATCGAACTATTATCTCTGAAAATGGTGGGGTAGGGGCTTTCATCATCCGACTCAGTGAGCCTGCACCCAGCACCGGGCTGAATCTGAATATCAGTGCCCTCGACAGCGATGATGCCGGGGGAGATGTCACCAACACTAATAGTACAAATCTAAGCATTCGAATGGATCCGGTCACCAATAGACCTGCTGGCCTCATCATTGCCCCAGGTGTCACCGAAGCCAGACTCATCCTGACAGGCATACCTGATACTGTAGTCGAAGGGGATGAAGTCAGTACCCTCAGCTTGTTACCCGGTACAGGCTATACCGTTGCGCCCGGCTATAGCACCGATGCGATTACACTGACTGAGAAACTCGTGGTGAGTGTCACGGCTAGTCCAAATGCGATCGCTGAAAATGGTGGGGTAGGGACTTTCACCATCAAACTCAGTCAGCCTGCACCCAGCACAGGGCTGAATCTGAATATCAGTGCCCTCGACAGCGATAATGCCGGGGGAGATGTCAGCAACACTAAGAGTGAAAATCTAACCACTCAAATGGATCCGGTCACCAAGAGACCTGCTGGCCTCACCATTGCCCCAGGTGCCACCGAAGCCAAACTCATCCTAACTGGGATACCTGATAATGTAGTCGAAGGGGATGAAGTCAGTACCGTAACCCTGTTAGCCGGTGAAGGCTATATAGTTTTACCGAGCCAGAGCACCGATGGGATTACGCTAATTGATGGTATTATCAGCAATCCCAGCTTACGGACTGCGACTCAATCACCTTCCTTTACAACCGGTGCTGCTGATCCCCTGACCGGTGAAAACCTGGGGATTCGCTTAATGAACTTAAATACAAACAAGGGTACAGAAGTTGACTTTGATAATATTAGTCTAAAAGCTCAAAGTTTAATTACTAAT